>DASCPR010000179.1:0-5462 GCA_036012625.1 Prochlorococcaceae cyanobacterium Fu_MAG_50 | reverse complement strand
CCAACGCCATCCTCACAAGATATTCAAGGCCAACCAGATTGCACAGGATCACGATGCCCAGGGAGCTTCAATACACAGAATCACATAAATATTATGCCGTTAACGGCAGTCCCAAAGGCATTTCGCAAAGCAAGCCGCTAAAATGACATTCCACAACAGCGAGCTTGAAGCTAAAGTTTTTTTTCGCAATCAGCTCAAAGGCATGAGCAACTGAGCCTGACGACCGGCCCGCAAGACATCGATCACAGCCACGACAGACAGTCCAATCGCAGCAAGAGGCAAGAGTTCACCCTGATGCTGATCAGAGTTCAGAGCATGACCTCAATAAGGCCTTTCACCTGAATTGGAATACCACTGTTGACGCCAAACCAATAAAAAAGCCTTGGCAACTGCCAAGGCTTGAGTTGAGCAACTTTGTGATTGCCTCAATTTCGTCTGCCGCCACCTTGCAGAGAAATAATCAGTTGAAGGATAAAGATGAATAAGTTGATGTAAGTGAGATACATCCCCAAAGCACCCGCCAGATATTGATCATCTCTATACGCACGCGGCATCGTGTAGAAATCAACGAAGGCCATGCCCACAAAGAGCACCGTGCCGAAGCCGGCGATCATCAGGTTCGTAGCCGCGAAGATTCCAGGGCCAACGAAGATGCTGGCGATCCAGATGCCAACCATGGCAAGGATCAGGCCAATAAGGCCTAGGCCCACAACACCCGACAGGGCCTGTCCGACAGTGTCACTCATGCGCCGGCCAAACACCGATGCAATCGCAAAGGTGAGACCGGTCGCCAGAGCAGCGACACCGATGGAAGCCACACCGGCAACGGCAACGGCCTGAAGCACCAGCCCGGTGAGGGTGAACCCCGTCAACAGGCTGAAGGTGGCCAGCAAAGGAAGCGCCGTGGCGCTATTGCTTTTTTTTGCTGCATTCTGGGCAACAAAGAAAAGAATGAACCACGGGATGATCGCCACCATCGACATGGTGGAGAAGGCCTGAATGCCCATGGATTGGAGCGTGAACATGCCTCCCAGCACGCCAGCGGCGGTGAGCACCATGCCACCACCGACAAAAGGCAGAGCCTTGTTCACCACATTGGGACCAACCAGGGCGCTGGATTGCGCATCCCGGATGGCTTCTCGGAAATTGCTGCTTGCTGGCATGTCTAACCAGATCACGTAACCCATGCACTCTGGCAGCAAAAAAAGGGTTTGCTGAGTTTTTTAAGTGCGGATCTCCCTATCGACGGTCACGGCTGGCATAGGCGTCAACCAACCGCTGAACCAGTGGATGACGCACAACATCCGCAGAGGTGAGACGACAGATGGCGATCCCCTCAACGCCTTCAAGCACATCCGCCGCTTCATCGAGTCCACTCAATTGACCAGGGGGAAGGTCCGCCTGGGTGGTGTCACCGGTAACCACCATGCGGGAGCGCTCACCCAACCTGGTGAGCACCATGCGCATCTGGGCTGTTGTGGTGTTCTGAGCCTCATCGAGGATCACAAAGGAATCGGCAAGGGTGCGTCCGCGCATATAGGCGAGTGGCGCCACCTCAATCACACCCTTCTCCAGCAGAGCCGTTGTCTTCTCAGGACTCAGCAGGCAATGAAGGGCATCGTAGAGAGGGCGCAGATAGGGATCCACTTTCTGCTGCAGATCTCCAGGCAGAAAGCCAAGCCGTTCTCCCGCTTCCACCGCTGGCCTGGTCAGCACCAGCCGCTCCACCCGGCGCTCGCTGAGCATGCGAACCGCAAGCACCGTGGCCAGGAAGGTCTTGCCGGTACCAGCCGGGCCGAGGGCGAAGGTGAGGTCATGGCGTTCCATCGCCTCCACATAGGCCTTCTGGCGCAAGGTTCGCGGCCGCAGCAGGTTGCCCCGTTGACTGCGGGCCAGAACCTGATGGCCCATTTGCTGATGAACATCCTTGCGACCGCTGTCCAGGGAGGAGAGCGCCGCCTGCAGATCAACGGCTGTGACCATCTGCCCCTCCTGCCAGATGGGCCGCATCAGCTCCACCACGGCTGCAGCCCGCTCAAGCTGAGCTGGACGTCCGCCGATCACAAGCTGGAGACCCCGCATCACCAAGGTGGCCCCGGTGAGTTTTCCCAGGCGATGCAGGGTATCTTCTGCCTCTCCGGCCAGCGCAAGCGCAGCGTCGGCATCTGGCAGATCAAAAACGAAGCGACCTTCAGCGGTGGCTTCGGTCATCGAAGAACTCAGCTTTCGGTTGCTTCTGCAGCAGCGTCGCCGGAATCAGAGGCCTTCTCAGCAGCAGCTGCAGCTTTGGCGGCGGCAGCGTCCTTGCTCGCCTGCTTGGCAGAGGCGTCACGTGCAGCAGCCTGCTTGGCTTTGCCGATGGTTTCAGCCGCTCTGACCCGCTTGCCGAGCAAGCCTCCTTTTTCCAGGAGACTGCGCACCGCATCCGTGGGTTGAGCACCCTGGCTCAGCCGCTGGCGCAGGGCTTCCGTATCCAGACGGGTCTCCTTGGTGCGGGGGTTGTAGAAACCCAGCTCCTGGAGTGGGCGACCGTCACGTCGGGAGGTGCTGTTGCAGGCCACGAGGCGGAAACTCGCTTCCCGCTTCTTTCCGAACCGCTTCAGGCGGAGCTTGATCATCGTGGCCCTGGAGTGTGGAACATGGATTCTCAGCGACGGCTTTCAGCGCGCGCCAAACAATAACCATAACCCGCAGCGGGGTTCATAAGTCTCCAAAGCCCTTCTTTTTCTTTGGCGGACGCTGACGCCGAGGCGGGGCACCGCCGCCCCCAGAAGGCATCCCACCCCCCATACCTGGCATTCCGCCCATACCCGGCATCCCTGGCATTCCTGGCATGCCGCCACCCATACCTGGCATTCCGCCCATCCCAGGCATGCCGCCGCGACTCATCTGCTGCATCATGCCGCGCATCTTCTGAAAATCAGCCAGCACCTTGTCCACATCCGCAGGGCTGTGGCCACTGCCAACGGCGATGCGGCGGCGGCGGGAGGGATTGGCCGCAAGCAACTCAGGCTGACTGCGCTCAGTCGCCGTCATCGAACCGATCATCGCCTCGATGCGCTTCAGCTGCTGCTCCCCCTGCTTGAGCATGCCGTCATCCAGCTTGTTCATGCCTGGGATCATCTTCATCAGCCCGCCCAGGGAACCCATGCGCTTGATCAAACGCATCTGCTGAACAAAATCTGTGAAATCGAAAGACGCCTCCTGCAGCTTGCGCTGCATCTTCTCGACATCAGCGAGTTCAACCTCCTTCTGGGCCTTCTCCACCAGGGTGAGCACATCCCCCATGCCGAGAATGCGACTGGCCATCCGCTCCGGATGGAACGGCTGCAGGGCCTCCACCTTCTCGCCGGTACCGACGAATTTGATCGGCTGACCACTCACCTTGCGGATCGAGAGCGCCGCACCACCCCTGGAATCACCGTCGAGCTTGGTCAGCACCGCTCCAGTGATGCCGACCTTTTCATGGAAGGCCCGGGTCAGATCAGCCGCCTCCTGGCCGATCATCGAATCCACCACCAGCAGCACCTCATCGGGCTGCACGGCAGAACGGATCCGCACCATCTCATCCATCATCTCGGTATCGATCTGCAGACGACCCGCCGTGTCGACCAGAACCGTGTCGAAACCTTCCTCACGGGCCTTGGCCAGGCCAGCGGCTGCAATCGCCTCAGGCTTGGCATCGGCACCAAGGCTGAACACATCCACAGCGATCTGAGCGCCAAGGGTGTGCAGCTGATCGATAGCGGCCGGCCGATACACATCCGCCGCAACCATCAGCGCCCTGCGGCCCTGATCCTTGAGATGCAATCCCAGCTTGGCGGTGGCGGTGGTTTTGCCAGCGCCCTGAAGACCGGCCATCAACACCACCGTCGGGGCCTGTTCAGCCCTGGCCAGTGGAGCGTTATCGCCCCCCATCACATCCACCAACTGTTCGTGCACCACCTGGATGAACTTCTGATCCGGGCTCACACCTCGAACCACCTCGGAACCAACGGCTTTCTGGCGCACCTCTTCAACGAAGTCCTTCACCACCGTCAGGCTCACGTCCGCGTCGAGGAGCGCGCGCCTCACCTCCTTGAGCGCACCCTCAACATTGGTTTCGCTGATCTTGCCCTGGCCTCTCAGCCCCTTGACCGCATCTTCAAGACGGGCCGATAGCTCATCAAACATTGGCCCTGATCACCTGACGCTTTACCTGATCGTAAAAAGCGACCGGGCTGGCGTCATGACCATTCAGGGATCAAGAACCGGCAGGGCATGAATCCCAGGGATCACAAACCGCTCAGATACTCGTGCAATCTCCAGCGATCGCCATCCCGGCCGAAGATATAGGTGACCGGAATGATGCCTGCGGCCGTTCTGTCGATCACCTGGCCTGCCCCATCAAGCCGCTCGTCGGTGTAACTCACCTCCGCCTTGGCTTCAATCCGCAGCGGGGATCGGCTCACCACCTTCAGAGAACGGATGCTTGCCTTGATCTTCTGGGTCTGACCGATGGCGGCGTCGTTATCACGTTCCTGAAGCACCCGGCTCACCAGACCACCTCTGGCCACCTCACCGAGGCCATCTCCCTCGCCAACGCCAAGAATCGCAGCCTTCTCAGCAAGCCAGCCATTCAGCAGCCCCTTGAGCTGCATCTCCGTGGGATCCGCTGAGGTGAGGGGCTCAATCGTTCTCGCGGCAGCAGCAATTGCTGGGGGCTGCCCCGCCTGTTGATCCTTGATGGTGGCTGTTTCAGGCAGCTGATCAGTGCTGACATTCAGAGGCGAACGAGGCCGGAAGAAGAACCAGCCCAGGAGGGCTGCAGCAACAACAGCCGCCACTGTGACGCCGGCACCGATCAGGATTGGGCCCTGGGGACGCCTGAGGCTGGACATCTGAATCGATGGCAGCTTTTCTCGCCAAGAGGGGCTCTCAAGCGAGTCCAGATCGGGGGGATCCAATTCCAGGCCAACCTCATCAACACTCTCTTCTTTGGCGGTGGAGCTGCTGAGCAGACCGCCAAGGTCAAGGGCGGGCAGGGAAAAGCCTGAGTCCCAGCCAATGGAAAGTTTTGAAGAAGCAGAGGCGCGAAGATCCTTGCGATCAAGACGTTCGACATAGGCCTGCACGTCCCGATCCGCGAACCAGGATTCCAGGTTCACCGCGTCAACATCAACATCCCGATAACCGGGCAGCACATCCCCCTGCAGCCAGGACCTGCAGTAGTCACAGAACGCGGCCAGAGCACCGCCGGGATGAGTGCTGAGCCAGTCCTGCAGGAGAGCATCCGAGCTGTTCGCAAAACACGCCTCAGCCCGTCCCACGTCCGCCAGCAGCAGATCCATGCAACCCAGCATTGGATTGAGGTCGAGATCTGATGACGCGAGACTCTCGAGATGCTGCCTTGCCTCAAGAACCCGCTCGGGCTTGCGGCAGGAAAAACCTGCGGCGGTGAGAGCAAGAACCGCAAGGAAGCC
>DASCPR010000178.1:0-2215 GCA_036012625.1 Prochlorococcaceae cyanobacterium Fu_MAG_50 | reverse complement strand
GATGGGGCGAAAACTGTCTCCATGCTCCCACCCAAGCTGCAAAGCCCTAGGCAGCTTCAGACCACGAAGAAACTCATGAACCAGTTGAGCAGCACCAGGCCCACCCAGGCGATGCTGCCCAGCAGGATCAGGCGGTTGGAGCGTCCACTGTCTTCACTGGTGGCATAGAGCACTGGAACCGCCACAACCAGAACAAACGACATCACCACCAGGGCCAGAACAGTGAGAGTGTTGAGGAGCTGCATGGATCAGTGGCGGAAGGTTTGGTGGCGTGAACAAACGAAACGCCGCCAATTTGCTGGGGCAATTCTCACACGCTGCAGGCCGAGCATGGGCAATCAGAGGACGCTTGCTTCACAAGTTGTGGCTGGTCGATCATCAGTTGTGATCGCCAGATCAAACCCCACGGGTGCCCCTACGATCTGCTGCAACACGGGCTGAACAATCATGGCGCCCATGCAGCAGCCTTCTGAAATGGCCCTGCAGGGCAGTCTGTTTGGATCTCCTGAACCAACATCCAGCTCCAAACCGGATCAGAGGGCCAGCGCAGCAGAGTTCAGGGGGGACCTCTCCGATCAGCAACTCACTGCCGATGCTGAACAGCGTCCGCGGGCACGCAGGCAACAACAGAACGAAGCCAGCGCAGCTGCTGAAGACAACACTCCAGACAGCGTTGCAGCCTCAGCAGAAGGCAACGACGATCTGCCGGCCTGGGCGCACCACAGCCTGGTGGATCCCCTGCAGCTCACACCGATGCTGCGCCACTACGTGGAACTCAAGGCCGCCCACCCTGAACGGGTGCTCCTCTACCGGCTGGGTGACTTCTTTGAATGCTTCTTTGAAGACGCCATCAAGCTCTCGCGGCTTCTGGAGCTCACCCTGACCGGCAAGGAGGGGGGCAAGGCCATCGGTCGGGTACCGATGGCGGGTCTTCCCCATCACGCCGCCGAGCGCTACTGCTCTGAGCTGATCCGTCGCGGCCTCAGCGTCGCCCTATGTGATCAGCTGGAAACCACCGCCGCCAAGGGTGGCCTGCTCCGGCGGGAGATCACCCGGGTGCTCACCCCTGGCACAGTCTTGGAGGAGGGCATGCTCGCAGCCCGACGCAACAACTGGCTGGCGGCCGTGGTGATCGAACCGGCCCAGGGAAACAGTCCGTTCCGTTGGGGGCTGGCCAGCGCTGACGTGAGCACCGGCGAATTCCAGCTCACCCAGCAGCAGAACAGTGGGGCCCTTCATCAGCACCTGGCCCAGCTCGAAGCTGCGGAAGTGCTGTTTGCTGGCCATGCAGACAGCGACCCAAGCCCCTCATGGTGCCCCGAGCGGATCGGGCTAACAGCCATTGCCAGCACACCGTTCAGCCAACCGGAAGCCGAGCGGACACTGCGCAACCACTACCGACTGGGCACCCTCGATGGCCTTGGCTTGCAGGAGGTGCCCCTGGCCCTGAGGGCAGCCGGTGGCTTGCTGAGCTATCTGCGCGACACCAGACCTCTCGAACGGAGCGATGGCGAGGCTGATGATGTTGCACCCATGCCCCTGGAAAGGCCGATCACAATCTTCCCAGGCGATGCCCTGGTCCTGGATGCCCAGACCCGTCGCAATCTAGAACTGACCTGCACCCAACGGGATGGCCAGTTTCACGGTTCCCTGCTCTGGGCGGTGGACCGCACGCTCACGGCCATGGGAGGCCGCTGTCTGCGCCGCTGGCTGGAAGCACCACTGGTGGAAGCCGCAGCGATTAAAAAACGTCAGGCCGTGGTGGCGCGCCTGGTGGCGGAGCGCTCACTGCGTCAGGGCCTGCGCCGCCTGCTGCGGCCCATGGGAGATCTCGAACGACTGGCCGGACGGGCCGGGGCAGGGCAGGCAGGTGCCAGAGATCTCGCCGCCATTGCCGACGGCATTGAGCGCCTGCCACGCCTGGCTGAACGCCTCGAAGCTCAGATCGATGCGGCCCCGGACTGGATCGAGGACCTGCTCAACCTGGATCCCGAGGTGCTGGCAGTGGCAGCTCAGATCCGCCATCAACTCCACGACACGCCACCCCTGAGCCTCAGCGAAGGCGGGCTGATTCACGACGGCATCGATCCGCTGCTGGATGGACTGCGCAATCAGCTTGATGATCAGGACAACTGGCTCGCCAGCCAGGAAGCCCAGGAGCGGCAATGCAGCGGCATCGCCAATCTGCGCCTGCAATACCACCGCACCTTCGGCT
>DASCPR010000177.1:0-2468 GCA_036012625.1 Prochlorococcaceae cyanobacterium Fu_MAG_50 | reverse complement strand
GGGCATCGACAAGCCACGGCATGCTGGATGGGCGTGGATTCAGGGGGTGAGGGTCTTGATGTTGTCGTGCAGTTCTTTTGCGATTTGATTGTTGTGCTTCCTGCAGATGTCCCCCATGCAGGCTGCATCCACAATCGCGAAGAAGATCGGCAGGATTGTCCAGCAGAAAATCAGGTATGTGAAAGCTGCTTTCGTCTCTCCAAGCCAGAAGCGGTGAATGCCAAGCCCGCCCAGAACAAGTGCCAGTGTCACCCCAATGGCTGTTTCCTTTTTGCGTAGATTGTATTCATTGTAGAAAGCAAACTTTTCGGAGGCACTCATTTTTTTAGTTAAATACTTTACAGGAGAGCTCATTGCAACTGTTGCTACCTTGTCTAGATGTTGATGAGCCTATAGTAATTCTCTGTCTTCTGAATGACGATAATTTGTCTCGCTATCTCGGTTGACTTTGATGAAGGCCATGATCAAAGTCAAGCCAGTATCCCAGGCAATCCAGGCTCTCAAGTAATCCAGTTTCTAGTTGTGTTGCGAGGCCGATAGGCAAACTTCTCTATTCAAGATTGCTTTCAGGTACTCCCATGAATCCGTTGATGTGATCAGAGTGTTTGTGCGTCGGTGATCTTTGATTCAGGTTGATGCTATTGATAGCAGAAGCCTAATTAATCAAGTCTTTATCTCAGCAGAATGGTTGCATTGTTGCATCGGTTGACTGTGGAAACTTGGCTACAGGATCCCCGCTTCAAGGAAGTCATTCGCTTTCAGCGGACCGATAACCCGGATCAGCAGATGGGCAGCATTGTTGTTGAATGTGGGCATGTGCAAAGAGGTCGTCCGTTCGTGCTCAGCACAAGAACAAGGATGACGAAACCACAGGCTCGTGATTGGTGGCGAAAACTGACCAGAGAAGGATGGCGCAGGGTCGATCCCCAATGGTGAGCTGGTTTGAAGAATAAGTAGACAAAAAAAGCCTGCTCAGGAAAAATCCCTGAACAGGCCAGTTGAAGTGTTAACTGAACGATCAGAAGCTGAATGTTGTTCTCACAAGACCACCGAATTGGTTGAATTGTGCGTCACTACCCTTCGTACCAGTAACCATGCCAAGTGGGCGACTCAGGTAGAACAGTGCAGGTGTAACCGAAACATTGTCGGTGACCTGGAAGTTATACCACCATTCCCAGACGTAGTTGCCGTCACGGGGGGTATCACCACCCTTGAGTTCGGTGGCAAATGTGGCCTGGCCTACAGCCATACCAGCTGAGTTGCCTTGCAGGAAGACATCAGCCCATTGAAGACCCACCATCCAGGACTGGGATTGTGAGACCATCCAGTCAGCAACCTTGCTTTGATCCTTCCAGCTAGTGGTGTTGATACCCCAGCCGAGGCTGATAGAAGGAATCCAACCGGATTCTTCAGGCTGCCAATAACCACTCAAACCGAAGTTATTGAGATGGCTGTTATTGTCACTATCCAAGCTGGCAACGTCGTAGCTCAACTGAGTGAACAGTGTTGAGTAAGGAACCAGTGCTGGATTCTGCACATAGCTGTAGATCGCGGCAATTCCCCACTGCTCGTCGGTGTAACCGATCTGAACAGTACCTGTGCCGGCTGAACCATTGGTCATGATGCCGCCTTCATTGGGGTTCCCATTGGGGCCCGTTTCAAGGTTGGCGACATACTGAACACCGATGGCAAATCCATCATTTTCCCAGTTGATACCAGCACCGGGACCCTGGTTCTTGTTATATGCACCAGGTGCACCAGCAAGAGTGGTGATGTCAAGAACGGTCTGAGGAGCGTCTTGGGTATAAACCGATGGCCAGATCGGCAGCATGTCATCCTGACCGACGTTGGCACCAACGAAGACAGTGAAGCTGTCGCCGAGGGGGAAGTCGTACCAGAGCTTGTCGATGTAAACGACATTCGCGCCTGCTTCTGCTTCAGATGCAACCTCAAGAGTTGAGAGGTTTGTCGGTCCACCACCGAATGATGTGGCACCGAAATTGCCAGCTCTCAGTGATGTGTTGAGAGTGTCCTTACCGGTGAAGCTGGTGACCAGATTCAGCTGAAGGTCATAGTTGCCAGTGAAGGCTCCGTAATTTGCAGCGGCGTACTTGCTGTAGTTATTACTTTTCTTTGGATTAAAGGCTCCACTTCCATCCAGGTTGCCGGATGCAGTCAGGAGATCTGATTCAGCAACACCTACGACATAATCGAGGAATTCGTAAAGGCGTGTGTGGTAGCGGCCTTTTTTGTTGCCACCGAAGCTGTTGGCACCAAAGACGAAGCTGGCTTGACCTTCAAGCTTGGTGGTGGTGGAGAACTGGGTGGCTTCCAGTTCGCCAACGCGGGCCTCGAGGCCATCAACACGGCCGCGGATGATCGCCAGCTCACGCTCGAATTCCTTGATCAGGCGACGCAGTTCGTCGGTGACCTCAGAGATACGGTCGAGACATGCATTCAGAAGAGCA
>DASCPR010000176.1:0-3298 GCA_036012625.1 Prochlorococcaceae cyanobacterium Fu_MAG_50 | reverse complement strand
GCAACAAGCAACAGAACAACCCGGACTCCGCGAAACAGGGCCTGCTGTCAAAGGATCTCGGCAAACTCTTCGAAAAGCCACCGGGAGTGAAGGAAAAAGCTGTCTGGGCGAGCAAGCTGGCAGCACTGGTGGATGCAGGCGTTCCGATCGTGCGCAGCCTCGATCTGATGACCAGTCAGCAGAAACTACCGATGTTCAAACGGGCGCTGCAGCAGGTGAGCCTTGAGGTGAATCAGGGCACAGCCATGGGTGCTGCGATGCGTCAATCCCCGAAAGTCTTCGATCAACTCACCATCGCCATGGTGGAAGCCGGAGAGGTGGGCGGAGTTCTGGATGAATCCCTCAAACGGCTGGCCAAACTCCTTGAAGACAATGCGCGCCTTCAGAACCAGATCAAAGGAGCTCTCGGCTATCCCGTCGCCGTGCTGGTCATCGCCATCCTGGTTTTTCTGGGCATGACCATCTTTCTGATTCCCACCTTTGCAGAGATCTTTGAAGATCTTGGCGCCGAACTGCCCATGTTCACCCAGCTGATGGTTGATCTGAGCGGTCTGCTGCGCTCCTCCCTGGCGGTGGTTGCAGTGGTGGTGCTGATCGTGGCTGTATGGCTGTTCAGCCGTTACTACGCCACCCACAAGGGGCGCCGCCAGGTCGACCGAGTGATGCTGAAGGTTCCCCTGTTCGGTGATCTGATCATGAAAACCGCAACAGCGCAGTTCTGCCGAATCTTCAGTTCCCTTGCAAAAGCTGGTGTACCGATCCTGATGTCACTGGAGATCTCCAGTGAAACCGCCGGCAACTCGATCATCTCCGATGCCATCCTCGACTCCCGCTCCCTGGTGCAGGAAGGAGTGCTGCTCAGCAATGCGCTGATCAGGCAGAACGTTCTGCCTGATATGGCCTTGAGCATGTTGTCTATCGGCGAAGAAACCGGGGAGATGGATCAGATGCTCACCAAGGTGGCTGATTTCTATGAAGATGAGGTTTCGGCTTCGGTGAAGGCACTCACCTCCATGCTGGAGCCCGCGATGATCGTGGTGGTGGGTGGCATCGTCGGTTCGATCCTGCTGGCCATGTATCTGCCTATGTTCACGGTGTTTGATCAGATCAAGTAGCAAGCTGCACACTCTTGGCAATGGCCTGACCGGCCAGCCAACCACTGGTCCAGCAATGCTGAAAATTGAACCCGCCAGTCAGCCCATCCACATCGAGAAGTTCACCGGCGAAATGAAGGCCAGGGCATAACCGGCTCTCCATCTTGACCAGGTCAACCTCTTCAAGGGCAATGCCTCCAGCGGTGACGAATTCCTCCAGATAAGGACCACGGCCCTGAATCCGATAAGGACTGGCAACCAAGGCCTCAACCAGACTCCGCTCAAGCCGGGCCGGGCAATCACCCCAGCGGCTCTGGGGATCTGCCGCCACCTGAACCAGAAGAGCCTGCCAAAGTCGACGCGGTAGCGACTCCACCGGCCTTGCTGCCGTCAGAGTTCGACGGGGCTGCTGCCGTCGCAGCGCCATCAAGCGATCCTGCAGCTGATCGCGATCTAAGCCTCCGCTCCAATTGACCCTCAGGTCTGCCTGATAGCGCTGCTGATGGAGCTCTCTGGCCGCGAACGCCGACAGGGCCAGGGTGGCCGGTCCACTCAAGCCCCTATGGGTGATCAGCACCCTGCCTGTCTGCACAAACCGCTGATCGCCTGTATCAAGAGTCAGTTCAACAGCGTCAACAGCTGTTCCAGAACAGGCCTGGAGTGAAGGCTCCCTGATCGACAATGAGAACAGGGAAGGGACTGGTGGCACCAAAGTGTGCCCAATCCCGGCTGCCAACTTGCGGCCACTGGCATGGCCACCTGTTGCCAACAACACCCGTGATGCGCGCAGAATCGATCCACTTCTGCACTGAACCAGAAACCCCTGTTCGTCCTGGCGCTTAAGTCCTTCAACAGCCCGATCAGTCTGCAGACGCACACCCGCTGCAGAGGCCGCCTGACTCAGACAATCCACAACAGCTGAGGAACAATTCGCGACCGGAAACATGCGCCCATCAGCCTCCTCCTTGAGTTCCAGACCGTGCTCAGCGAACCAGGCCACGGCATCGCCACAGGCAAACCGGCTGAAGGGTCCACGCAAGGGCTTGCTGCCCCGTGGGTAATAGTTCACAAGATCCCTGGGATCCCAGCAGGCATGGGTGACATTGCAGCGGCCACCACCACTGATCCGCACCTTGGCCAGGAGCTCAGCAGTGGCTTCGAGCACAAGCACGGAGGCAAGGCCTGATTCCGCCGCTGCAATTGCAGCCATCAAGCCGGCAGGACCACCGCCGATGACGATCAGATCAGTGATCGGAAGAGAACGTGAGAGCAATGCCGTTATTGCAATAGCGCTTGCCGGTGGGCCTTGGGCCGTCATTGAAGACATGGCCCTGATGACCGCCACAGCGTCGGCAGTGATACTCCGTGCGCGGAAGAATCAATTTGAAATCCAGCTTTGTGCGAATGGCTTCTGGCAATGGTTGCCAGAAGCTTGGCCAACCCGTTCCACTGTCGTATTTGCAGCTAGAGGAGAACAGGGGCAGATCACAACCGGCGCAGTGATACTGACCCGTGCCTTTCTCCTTGTTTAAAGGGCTGCTGAAGGGTCGTTCGGTGCCTTGCTCTCGAAGCACCCGATAGACCTGCGGCGACAGTCGCTGTCGCCATTGTTGATTGCTGAGGGACCAATCCGAATCTTCAGCCCTGGCTGCGGCGCTGGCCATTCGAGGACGCCATGAGATTCCAAAAACCCCTGCCATCGCAGCAAGGAGCATGGAACGACGGCTTAAAAGCAACGCAGGTCTAGGCATCGAATGGAGAAGAACAGAGCAATGGTTCTAAATCAGATCTGATTCTCGCTGCTGGCAGCATGGGTGAATGAAGAGCTGTCTCTGAATCCCGTAATGGCTGATGGCGCCTATCGGTTCAGCGTGGCTCCAATGCTCGATTGCACGGACCGTCATTTCAGAGTGCTGATGCGACAGATCAGCCGCAGAGCCCTGCTTTACACAGAGATGGTGGTGGCCCAGGCACTCCATCACAGCAAACGGCGCCAGCGGCTGCTGGATTTCGATCCCATTGAACATCCCATTGCCCTTCAGGTAGGCGGCGATGATCCAATCCTGCTTGCAGAAGCCGCACGCCTGGCCGACGCCTGGGGTTATGACGAAATCAACCTCAACCTTGGCTGCCCGAGCCCAAGGGTGAAAGCAGGCAACTTCGGGGCCTGCTTGATGGCTCAACCGCAGCTCGTGGCTCGCTGT
>DASCPR010000175.1:0-4681 GCA_036012625.1 Prochlorococcaceae cyanobacterium Fu_MAG_50 | reverse complement strand
AGCCGACCAGGGGCCGCATCGTCGCAGACGATTAGGGATCTTCTAAGGTTCCGACAATTTCAAACCAAAGAGGGGCGATTTGGCAGCTGGCTCAAGCAGAACAACAGAGCTCGTTGCCTGCAACCTGGAACCGAGCCATGTTTTTCATGGTCCTGCCAAGGATTCCGAAACCAAGGGGCCTTCCGAAACCGAGGAGCATTCCGAAACCGAGGGGCCTATCGATCAAAGCGCAGCTGATCAGCGTCGCCTGCTGACACTCATGGCCGGATTCATGGTGGTTCTGCCTGTTCTGTTACAGGCTCCATGGGTGAATCTGCACCCGGTTTCCGCTTGCCTGTTCACGGGTGTGCTGCTCGCTATCGGCATCAACCTTGCCATCAGCAACTCTGGTCTGTTGTCTGAAACGGGCTGCCTGCTGGTTGGACTCAGCGGCAGCTGGTTATCGGGATGCATTTACTGGGGCTGGATGCGTGCAATGCCGGTCTGGCATCTACCCATCGAAGCCATTGCCCTACCTCTGGCCCTGGTGGGTCTGACCACCCGCTGGCGAATTGGCTCAGCGTTCTACCTGGCCTCTCTGCTGGGAACGGCAGTCACAGACCTGATGATTTTGCTGACTGGTGTCATGGATCGCTGGCCACTTGTTGTCAGAGCCCCGATTGAGGAAGCACCACTGCTGCTGCATCAGACAGCGCTTGATCTGCTCCACCCTCAACCTTTGATCTACCTACTGATCGCCGCAACATTGATCGCCCTCCTGTCAAGACGCATGCGCAGGCGAGCCTTGATGCCGCTTCAATCCGGTCATGCATGGGCTATAGCCAGTGCAGTGCTGATGACCACTGTTGTGATCGATGGGTTGTTCTTCCTCACTGCGCTTGGCCAACCTCAGCTCAGTGGCCTGATCTGAGCAACCTGGACAAGAGCAGCCAATCCCTGCAGAGCTCAGGCGACCTCAAATCAACAACGTCGACTTCCGCAATCCGCTTTCAGAAGCGACAATCCTCTGAACCGCACCGTCGGGCAACCGAAGGTTTTTCATCCTGATGGGCCCTCCTGAGCAATCCCATCCCATCCCGCAAGGGCCTTGGGATGTTGTGGTCATCGGCGCCGGTGCAGCCGGTTTGATGAGCTGCCTGGAGCTGCCTTCCGAGTTGAAGGTGCTGCTGCTCAATCGCAACACCAGCCGCCATTCTTCTAGCCGCTGGGCCCAGGGAGGGATTGCAGCTGTCACCCGTCCAGAAGACAGCGCTGCAAGCCATGCAGCTGACACCATCAGCGCTGGTGCAAACCTCTGTGACGGTGATGCCGTACGCCAGCTGGTTGAAGAGGCACCAACCTGCGTCCAACGCCTGCTTGATCTGGGCATGGCCTTTGATCGAGATCTGCCAGGAGGTGGCCTGGCCACCACCCTTGAAGCAGCCCACAGCCATCGTCGTGTGCTGCATGTTCAGGACCAAACCGGCCGAGCCCTGGTCGAGATCCTCCAGGATCGGGTGGAACAGCGCCCCAACCTGCTGCATCGTCGAGGGGTGAGGGTCACCCAGCTTTGGGTGGAAAGAAATCGCTGTTGCGGCGTCCAGATCCTTGACGGTCGCCAACTCCACTGGATCCCCGCAAGGGCTGTGGTGCTGGCCACCGGTGGCGGCGGCCATCTTTTTGCCAACACCACCAATCCCGCCCAGGCCTGTGGCGAGGGTGTTGCCCTTGCCTGGATGGCTGGTGCAGCCGTGGAAGATCTGGAGTTTGTGCAATTCCACCCCACGGCTCTCAAACTTGCTGGAGCACCCTGCTTCCTGATTTCAGAGGCGGTAAGAGGCGAAGGAGCTGTTCTGGTTGATTCCCAGGGCCGCAGCCCCGTCAAGGGCCTCAGTGGCGGAGATCTCGCTCCGCGGGATCAGGTCAGCAGAGCCCTGCTGCGCTCGATGCGCTCCCAGCGCATCGAGCATCTGGGGCTTGATCTCAGCACGATTGCAAGCGAGAAGGCCGAACTGCGCTTTCCCACCATCCTGGAACGATGCCGTGAACTAGGGCTGGATCCCCTCAGCCAACCGATCCCTGTGGCACCTGCAGCCCATTACTGGATGGGAGGAGTAGCCACAGATCTGCAGGCTGCAACATCCATCTCAGGGCTTTATGCCGTAGGGGAAGTGGCCTGCACAGGACTTCACGGAGCCAACCGACTCGCCAGCAACTCGCTGATGGAATGCCTGGTGATCGCCAGACAGATGCAGGGCATTGACCTCGGACCACTCGCCTTGGATCCCGTTGATCTGGAGAGCCGAAATCCACAACCCTTCAATCACAATCACGACATGCAGATGCCGCCGGCTGCGTTGACTGGGGCCATCGAAGCTCTGCGGGAGCGGTGTTGGCGAGATGCTGGCGTGGATCGCTCAGCGAGGAGAATGCATTTGGCACTTTTGTCGATCAGAAGCGACTTGCAGCAGATCTCAGAGCAAGCGCTGCTCAAGCCCATGGAGAATCAAGCCAAAACCGAATGCCATCAACTTGATGACAGATCCCGTCGTGATCTGAATCTGCTCCTTGACCTGAAGCATCGGCTGCAGGCAAGCAGTCTGTTGCTGGAAGCATGCCTGTTCCGTCGGGAAAGCCGTGGAGGACATTTTCGCAGCGATGCACCAACACCTCTTCCCCAATGGCGATGCCACTCCAGGCAAGAGCTCGGCAAAGGCCTTTACACGAGACCAGTGAAGAACTGACTTCAACGCTCAGAACTCAGTAGATCCCTTGTATCCACTGAGTTCAGCAAGTTGCTTCAGTGGTTTAACCCCGGAATCAAGCTTGCCGTTGATTTCCCAGGTGGGGAAACCCTCAATGCCCTTCCTGTCACAAAGAGATCGCTGACTGTTCTGTCCATCCGCTGAACACTCCACCACATTGAGCTTTGCGGCTGCCTGCTTGCCAAACATCTCCTTCTGTTCATGGCAATGCGGACACCAGTAAGCGCTATAGATCACAGCCCCAGAAGCCGTGAGATGCTCCGCCAGTGCCACCTGGGCAGGACGACTGGCAGCGGTGACCACAGGCGGAATTCCAGGGCCTGTGACCACGGCATCACGACGATTGGGATCAACGACAGAAGCCCAGATCAAGCCGCTCAGGAGCACTGCAAGGGAGAGCAGAACACCCCTGAACAAGAGCTGAGCGAGATCCTCCCATCCCCCTCCGACAATCGAAAGCACCAGCAGGGCAAGGGAAAGACAGGCGGAGAGCACACAGAAGAAGCAGAACGCCTGAATCTTGAGAACCATTAACCCAATCAGCACAAGGCTGAAAGTCGCCATGGCGCAGGAGACGGCAAACAACCCCCACCAGGTGCGACGGGCCATATCAGCCTTGCTGTCTGACAATCCAGGCAAAAGGGGCACAATCGCCATCAGAAGCACGGCGAGATAGGCCAGAAAACCCACACAGGACAGCGGGATGCTGCCGGCTTCGCTGCTGAAGATGGTTCCCCAGGCACTGTTCAGCACCTTGTCGCAACCCTCTGCTCCGCCAGGACAGCTCAGGGAGCCCAGCCATCCCCAGCGATGGAGAGTGATTGAGCCGGTATCGATCACGCCAACGGTGGCGAGCACCGCCATCAGGATCCGGGCCCACTTGGCACCCTGATCCTGGCGACGACGACTGGTGAGACGGGTTGAACCCATGCCTGCTGCTCTGATGACGGAATTGTGGCAGCTTCGGCAGCGAGAAGCTCTCTAGGCTGAAAGAAAGATGGCGCCTGTGGCTGCGGGGGCCTGCCATATCGAAATGACTTGTCCATGACAACGACCAGCGCGACACCCAGCGCAAAACCAACCGTGGCCTTTGCTCATCTGGGCTGTGAAAAGAATCGGGTCGACACCGAGCACATGCTCGGCCTTCTGGCTCAGGCGGGCTATGGCGTCAGCAGTGATGAAAACGAAGCCGCCGTGGTGGTGGTCAACACCTGCAGCTTCATCCAGGACGCACGGGAGGAATCCATACGCACCCTGGTGGAGCTGGCGGAGCAGGGCAAGGAATTGATCATTGCGGGCTGCCTTGCTCAGCATTTTCAGGATGAGCTGCTGGAATCCCTACCGGAGGCAAAAGCGATTGTCGGCACGGGCGATTACCAGCACATCGTCGACGTTCTGGAACGGGTCGAATCCGGTGAAAGGGTGCATCGCGTCAGTGCCAATCCCACCTTCCTGGGGAATGAGCACCTGCCTCGCCACAGAACAACCGGCGAAGCGGTGGCTTACCTCAAAGTTGCCGAGGGATGCGATTACCGCTGTGCGTTCTGCATCATCCCCCGACTGCGCGGCAAGCAACGCAGTCGCACGATCGAATCGATCGTGGCTGAAGCCCATCAACTGGCGGATCAGGGCGTGAAGGAACTGATCCTGATCAGCCAGATCACCACCAATTACGGCTTAGACCTTTATGGCCGCCCACGTCTGGCAGAACTGCTCAGGGCCCTGGGAGACGTTGAGATCCCCTGGATCCGTGTTCACTATGCCTATCCCACTGGGCTGACCCCGGACGTTCTTGCTGCCTACAGAGAGGTGGCCAATGTGCTGCCCTATCTCGATCTGCCACTGCAACACAGCCATCCAGAGGTGCTGCGCGCCATGAACCGACCCTGGCAAGTCGATGTGAATGCCAAACTTCTTGAACGGATCCGCGACCAACT
>DASCPR010000174.1:0-2855 GCA_036012625.1 Prochlorococcaceae cyanobacterium Fu_MAG_50 | reverse complement strand
GGCGTACAGCAATCGGCAGCACTGCTGAATCTTTAAACCCATCAACGTTGAGCTTCAGCTGCCATTTGTCACTGGTGGTTGCGTAGAGCCCCCCCTCAAGTGTTCCAGGATTTGGATCTTTAAGGCAGATCCCTCTCATGGGATGACAGCAGCAAGTCCGTGGATTTACTGATGACAGCTCAGATGACAGCGCAGCTGGATTGCTGCTTCAGGTTGATCGCCTTAATTCCACTCATAGACAGTTAAAAGGGGCCCTTCCAGGCCCCATGGGTCACTTGGGTGATAAGGCTGTCCCCTTTCGTTCTCACAACTGAGATTTGGCCTGCAAAGCCCTTGGTGCAAAAGCAGTAGTGGTTTCTATCGGTTGCTTGTGATGGCTAGTGTTGGCTAAATTTTCCAAGAAAATTCCAAGCTTGATCACAGCCCATGCCCGCCAAGCCTGCTTGGATTAAATCTCTCCAGTTAGGAGTGCGGACTGGTAGGAAGGGCTGGGGGCTCTACGCAACCACCAGTGACAAATGGCAGCTGAAGCTCAACGTTGATGGTTTTAAAGATTCAGCAGTGCTGCCGATTTCTTTACGCCCCGAGCTGGTAAGTGATGTCCTGCAGCTTGTGGGCCGTCTTTATCAACTGCTGCATCCCAGCTACGACAAAACTCTGGATCTGGCGATTGCAGAGGTTCTGGCCCTCAGCGATAAGCACAGCGATGGGGTGATGCAGCCCTGGGAAGAGGTCGTGGAGGATCTCAAGGGATTGATGCAGACCCACAAGAACCAGATCAGTGAGAACACCTGGGCCACGAACTATGCCGTGTATTACGTAGAGGCCCTGAAGCTGCTCAAGAAGAAGAAGGCACCCAGAGATGGAGCGGATCTGTTGAAGCAGTTGCTGGAGCTGCAACGGCATAACAAGAAACCTGGCAAGAGCTATGGCGAGCCCCTGGCCAAGTGGGCTGATTTAGATAACAGCAGGTCCTATTGCTGCTCTGCGATCCGCTTGTTGATGAGGCATGCGGTGGAGCGCTGCAACAGGCCATCGTCTTGGTTGATCAGTGAGGTTCAATACAACGACCTCAGAGGAGCCTCATCCAGGCAGGCAGAGAAGGCTGTACTCACTGACGTAGAACTCTTGATCTTGATCGAGGCAATTGCCGTGAGAAGTGAGCGTTGGGCAAACGTGTTCAAGTTGCTTGCACTGTATGGATTGCGTGGATGGGAGATCGACTATCTACAAGCTTTGAAGAATCCTCAAGGAAACTGGCAGCTGAAGGTCACCAAAGGGAAGGTCAGTGCCAGCAGGGGACGTAAAACAGAAGGACCACCGCGTTGGCTTGTTCCTCTGCCATTGGTGAATGCAGAAGGCGAATTCGTTGAATGGGAGCTGCTGGAGCAGATAGTGAATGGCAGCCTGGCGTTACCAGTGAATAAGGGTGGGGATGCTGTTCACCTTGATGGTAGGAGCATTGGTAAGGCGTTGAGAAGGCAGCCTGAGTGGCAGGAGTTTGTGAAAGCCAAAGCAGCCAATGGAGAGCATCTCAAGCCCTATGCATTCCGCGATAGCTATAGCGTGCGAGGCCATAGTTATGGAATCACCAGAGAGTTTCTCTCACCAGCGATGGGTCATAGCGAAGCTGTGCATGATCGAAGTTATCGGCGTGTGACCTACGAAACGATGATGGCAGCGTTCAGCCAAGCAGCATCTCAGGCTTGAATTGCGGTGGTTGGCAATAACTAAATCTGCTGGTTCAGCGATGGATGCTGGATAGATACCTGGAGGGGGGCAAAGAAAGATGAGAGAGATCAATCGAAACAATAAATAGGATCAATGAGGAATGTAATTAGAATGTTTTGATGATAGATCTGAGAAGTCTTCAGTGGCGAGAGTTGAGCAACCGTAAATGGTCGGGTGCCAATAAAGCTATGATCAAAAAATAGAGAATTAAGGTCAGAAGAAAGGACGGAATGATCAACCACGGTCACTATTTAGCGGAAATATCGGCTCCGAACACTTACAAGGAATGATCCCGCTCAGCTCTATCTGCGCCATGAACCGCTCAGGAGATGAATCTGGCTGGATCGTTGCTGCCAATGCTAATCAGAAGATCAAGGGGGATTACAGCTGAAATACTAGTTCTAGGTCTCCATCGAGCTGTTGATCAACAAGGAATGGCTAGCACTGGAGAGTAACTTTTCTGAATCGATGGGGCGAGTAAAACGCTTACTGCCGTCTGGGTGCAGTTTTCATATCACGCTCAGGTGCAATAGCCGTCAGTTTCTGATTGCCAAAGGCTTACGGCGTGATGTACTGCTAGCTGTATTGGCTAAAGCCAAGCAGAAAGTCCCTCATCGCTTGTATGCGGTGTGTCTGATGGCCAATCACCTGCACTTGCTGTTGCGTCCTGATGATGCAAGTGAATTACCAAGATTGATGCATTGGATTGCTTGGTATTCAGCCATGGCACTGAACAGGTTGAGCGGGCGTTGCGGGCATTTTTGGGAGGCAAGGTATTTCTCAACAGCAATTCACCCCAAAGATCAAAGACGGGTGATGAACACCTTGAGGTATATCCATGCCAATCCCAGAGCAGCAGGCGTGAGGAAAGGCTTTTATGACCCCTATTCCAACTATGGGCACTACGGCAGGCTGCAAGCAGATGGTATCAGTGAGTGGCACCCCGCCTTTTTAAAACTCTCATCAACACTGGATGGATGTGCCAGGCGCTATGAGCATTTCTGCCAGTACTACCGCCACAAAAGCAAGGGCGCTCCCAAGTGCCATTGGGGCAGCAGGATCCTGAAGCGCTTGGTGGAGAGCAGTAGAAGTGTCAGAAGTAAGAAGAAGCGAGTATCACCAGG
>DASCPR010000173.1:0-2704 GCA_036012625.1 Prochlorococcaceae cyanobacterium Fu_MAG_50 | reverse complement strand
GGAACAACAGTGGTGTTGCCTGCATAGCCGGTTGCGATTTCAGGAATCGAACCCATGTTCATCACATGGTGATTACGGCCTGCCTTGAGTGCAGCTCTGGTTGGAGCACAAAGGGCGGTGGTATGAAAACGGTTGTAATTCAGACCATTGTCTCCCAGCTTCTGCAGCGTGGGCATGTTGACCATGCCACCGAAATTTGATGGAGCTCCGAAGCCCACGTCATCGAGCAGGATGATCACAACATTGGGAGCATCCTGAGGCGCCTTGACCTGCCAAGTCTTAGGAATCGGCACCTCAGAAGGTAGACGTTTGTCGACTTTCTTGGGATAAGGCTGGGAGATCGGCAACTTCAGGCGGTTCACCCCTGCCTGCACCCTGTCTGCCAGAGCCACAGGGATGGCCAGCACAAACGCAATGACCCCTGCTGAAAGAACCACTCCACGTACAAGAACCTTTGCTGTTTTCATCTGGGCTGGCAACTTGTTTGTTCTTGAAAGTTGATAGCCAAAAACGCCTGCCGCTCAGATCGGATCAAAAGGAAATTCTTCTATTGAAATGATTGAAGCGATCGGCACCGCCCAGCCAGCTCAGATCGACACAGCCCAGGCAGCTGAGGCGGAAACGCTTGCGGCTGAATTGTGAGCGCTCAGAACTGCTCCAGGAAACGCAGATCACTGGTATAGAGCCGGCGAATGTCATCAATGCCGTGGCGCACCATGCAGAACCGCTCCACCCCTAGCCCCGCGGCAAAGCCGCTCCAGCGTTCCGGATCCAGCCCCAGCCCCTCGAGCACGGCTGGATCGACCATGCCGCAGCCCATCACCTCCAGCCAGCGGCCCCGCCACTGCACATCCACCTCTGCAGAGGGTTCCGTGAATGGGAAATAGCTGGCCCGGAAACGCACCGGCAGATCCCCGAAGAAGGCCTTGAGAAAAGCCATCACTGTTCCGCGCAGATGGCTGAAATCCAGACCTTCGTCGATAGCCAGCACCTCCACCTGATGGAAGACCGGCGAATGGGTGGCATCCACCGCATCACGGCGATAAACCCTGCCAGGCGCCACGATCCTCACCGGCGGGGGGTTCTCCTCCAGAAAACGGATCTGCACCGGGGAGGTGTGGGTGCGCAGCAAACGATCACCCCCCAGGTAAAAGGTGTCCTGCATGTCCCTGGCCGGATGATCCTCGGGAATATTCAGGGCCGAGAAGTTGTAGTGGTCCGTTTCCACCTCAGGGCCTTCCGCCACCCTGTATCCAAGGCCGCAGAACAAATCAACAATGTCGTCTGTCGTGGTGATCAGCGGGTGGCGGTGACCAACCGGGAGTCCCATCGGTGGAGCGGTGACATCAAGGGCTTCAGATGCCAGCTGCTCAGCCAGTGCCGCTGATCTGACAGCGTCCAGACGTTGTGCCAGCAGTTCAAGCACCTGAGCCTTGAGCACATTCGCCCGTTGACCAACCAGGGGGCGCTGATCACCTGGAAGCTTGCCCATGGCGCCAAGAACACCTGAGAGGCGTCCCTTCTTGCCCAGCAGACTGATCCTGAGCTGCTCCAGGTCCGCCGCTGCCGAAGCGGCGGCAATCGCAGCAGCAGCCTCGGCTTCCAGGGCCTCAAGCTGATCAGTGAGCTGCTGCAGGGTGATGGTTGCGCTCACAGCGAAGTCGTCGCGACAGCTGACTGTAGGCAGCCATCACGACTAGGTTCCCAGCAATGCAACACGAAACCATGGCCCCGCTGCGGATTCTGATCAGCAATGACGACGGCGTGTTCGCCGAGGGCATCCGCTGTCTGGCCGCTGCTGCTGCCAATCGAGGCCATCGTGTCAGCGTGGTCTGCCCGGATCAGGAACGCTCAGCGACAGGCCATGGCCTCACCCTGCAGAGGCCGATCCGAGCCGAACAGGCCGATGAGCTTTTCGCGGCTGGCGTCAGCGCCTGGGCCTGCAATGGCACTCCTGCCGACTGCGTCAAGCTGGCCCTAAACGAACTGCTGCCGGAACCCCCCGACCTGGTGCTCTCCGGCATCAATCACGGCCCCAACCTGGGCACGGATATCTTCTGCTCAGGAACAGTGGCGGCTGCCATGGAAGGCACCCTTGAAGGACTTCCAGCCCTGGCGGTGAGCACGGCCTGCTTCCGCTGGCGGGAGTTCCAGTTCGCCGCTGAACTGGCAATGGATGTGAGCGAAAATGCCCTGGCTGAGGGCTGGCCAGACAACCTGCTGCTGAATCTGAATGTGCCCCCCTGTGATGAGGACGTGATGGGACCACTGCGCTGGAGTCGACTCTCGGTGCGCCGCTACGAAGAACAATTCCACAAACGGATCGATCCGAATGGGCGCCCCTACTACTGGCTGGCGGGGGAAGTGGTGAAGGATCTCGAGGCCGCTGGCGAGGGGCCAGCTGACTGGCCCAGCGATGTGGCCCAGATCGAAGCCAAGGCACCATCGCTGACGCCGATACAACCAGACCTCTTCTGGAGAGGCGGCCTCTCAGCCCTGCCGGAGCTGCGCACAGCAGCGCAAACCTCAGGACCAAGCCAGGGATAGGCACCGGAACCGATGACTTAAACGAACAGCCTGCAGAACTGAACTCTCATCCCTCATCGCATCCAGGCACACGATCACGAGGCAACCGATCTGAGGGCAAGCCCTCAACTGCAGAGATCAAAGGCACCTGATCAAAGTCATGTGATCAAAAGCACCT
>DASCPR010000172.1:0-29758 GCA_036012625.1 Prochlorococcaceae cyanobacterium Fu_MAG_50 | reverse complement strand
ATTGTTCAGGCGTGTCTACAGGTCATGCTGATCTGGATTGAGGCTTGTCTATGAATCTATTCTGCCCTCATATCTTGTGATCGTTCGATTTTTAATCTGCACCTGCTGGCCTGGTGATCTGATCTACGCGCTTCATCCCAGGCATTAATGACTTTTTTGATTATTTCTTGTGGATGTTTGTGATCAAGGCTTGCTGCTTTTGATCTGCTCCATCAGTTCGGCTTCTGTGAGCTCAGTCACTACAAAAACCTCCTGGACGCTGCTGCCTTTTCTGGCCACTAACTTGAAGCCTGCGCATGTCTGGATGGAAATTCTCAGTCTCAGCAACGGGCTATGCCCTCTCACCCTGCTGATCACCCCAGGGGTGATGGTTTGAATCCTCTCCTGCCGGGAAAGTTGTTTCAACCAGGGAATCAGCCCTTCGATGTAGGTGCTGTGCGTGATCACAACCCTTCCCAAAACTTGCTCTGATCAACCCTGGTCGAAACTAGCTGGGGTGGCTACGAAGAAGGAAGTGCCTCTGATGCGGCGATGCTCAAATCCATCGATAGCCTTCGGGATTCTGTAAGTGGGCCTCTTGTAGAAACCTGTGGTTCTGAGGTAAGGATGATCACGGCCGAGGTCCATGGCAATGAAGTTCGTGGCCTGGCTTTATGCCCTGGAAAGGTTGTGAGGTACGTGCTCGAGGCCCAGACCTCTCGACTTCGCACCTCTGACATGCTGCGGATCACAGCTGCTAAGAAAAAGCCAGCGGCCTGAACCCCAGATCTGCTTGTCAATCCCAGTGTCCGATCTCCCTGGGGTGGCTGGAGGGTCAGCTCGCGACAGTCCTTAAGTCAGTAGGGCCTGAATCAGAAGCTGCTGAAACTGATCAGCAGCGTTCAATCGGGGCCATCGTCAGTCCTTCTGCCGAGAGCTGCTGGTGGTAGAGCTCTGCCTGCTCCAATGGACCGCACCAGACTTCAGCTGATCCCTGAGAATCGATCTGATGGGCGAGTTTCCAGGCCCGCTCTTCGCCCATGCCGGGGATGATTTTCCTGAGGCAGTCCACAACGTGCTGAAAGGTATTGACGTCATCATCAAGAACAATCACCCTCGCCTGGGGATATCGCTGAGTTTCTCTTGCCTTCTCCATTACTGGAGTTGCGCCAGGAGTCGCGAATGTCATGACTGATGGGCAACAGTGAACGGATTCGTCCGGAGCCTAGTAAAGTCTCCTCAGTTCTGCCGATGAAAACAGTGTTATTCACTCTTGCCTGGGCTTCGCTGGCAGCTGTTTTCAGTTTCTCCATTGCCATGGTGGTGTGGGGACGTAACGGAGACGGCTCTCTTGATTTCTGAGTGTGCCTGAAGCACTTCAGACATCAGTGTTCAACAAGATCCTGGCCGTATCGGCAGGATCCATGCTCGTGTTCGTGACCCTTTCTGTGATCTATCTTTCGATCGTTGAATGGCGAGACCGTCGAAGACGCAAATCCATCAGCAAAAAAAAGTCATAGACCAGGCACTGCGCTGATCGCCAGGAGCTGCGCTGATCGCAAGGCATTGCGCTGAACTGCAGGTCGCACCAAAGAGTTTCACAGTTCTGTAGGACCAGACCTCCCCAGGCGAACAAGCTTTGCTGAACAGGACTTGATCAAGAGGACTTGCTGAACAGGACATGTTGATTGGCTTGCTGGTCAAAGCGTTGACGGTGACCAGCCGCCCTGTGGACCAGTTAGCCGTGCCCTTCATGGCAGCCAGATTCATGAACGGTCAGGTTCTTGGCAGCCTTGAACATCACTGCCGTCAATCCTGGTTCAGCTTGTGCTGATGCGCGGTTGTTCTGCTGAGGTTCTTGACTTTGTCAAAATGCAGAAACAGATCTCTTTTTGAATGAGGAAATCAGCTTGGCCAGGCTTCAGCCGCATCATCGGCAGCAATGATCTGACTTAAGGCCTGGCAAAAAAACACCTTTTCAAAATGCTGAGGCTGAGCCGGAGAATCCGATTCCCTGTATCCATTGCTGGCATTGCTCTGTTTCTGAGCATTCCGGCGTTGGTTCTAGCCTTCATGGCTCAACGGGGAACATTGCGTTCGGCTGACTCGAACAGCTCACTTCACTCCGTGATCGCACGGATGAATCTTCTGCAGAGTTTTCGGGGCGATCCCAGGCGTGATCCACCAAGGCTCTGGCGGGAAAGACTGGGGATGAAGCTTGCCAGTGACCTCTGGAGTCGTCAGGGACGAGGGCTCTGGTGGCAGGCCTGGTCTGACGATGGAGCTGGTTACCTGATCCTGCCGAGCAGGCTCTGGCCATCAAAAACATCCTCACGGCTTGCCGAGGTTCACCTGGGTGGGATTGTTGTGATCGGAGTGGATGGCCTGCATCGGCAACAACTCCTCAAGATTCTTGATGGCGGCATCTCTGAACCCATCTCGAAAGAGCAGCGCTTGCAGCGCTTCTGTCTGAGCCAGCTGCTGCACAAACCAGCTGTGATGTGGTCTGCCGAGGGACTTGCCGCCATCAGTGGCTCCCTTGTCCCCCTTCTTCAAGTTGCCAGGGTTGGCTGCTTATCCCTTGAAATCAAGGGAAGCAGCTTGCATTGGCAGGGCGTTGTGGGTTCGAGATCCTTCAGTTCAGCCCCATCGAGGCTCAGGCCCAAGCCACAAGCAAGGTTTGCAGATCTGTTGAGCTTTTCCAGCAAGAATCGCCCTGACGATCTGCTGCTTTCGTTGAAAAGCACCCGTTCAGATCTGCTGTTTGGAAGTTTGCTTTCACGCCGGATCATTCGCGATCCCCTTGAAACTGATTACGGTCTCACCCAAAAGGATCGGCTGAAACTGGGATTGGCTCCCCTTGACTTGATGCTGATGGAGAAGAGGGATGGCAGATATCAGGCCAGTATTCAGATGCAGATGCTTCTTGCCGGTGGTGCGCCACGCTGGTCCCCGGTTCTTGATGCGGTGAGTGCTCGCCTGCAGGAGCGGGGATTTGATCAGTCAACGGTTCCAGAGTCAGGGGTAAAAAGCCCTGCTCAAGCCTCCTCACGAACAACCATCTGGAGCAGGACAGACGCTGGTAAAACGGCTGTTGTTGGTGGTTGGACCTGGCATCACAGCAAGACCAACCAGAATCACAAGACCAACCAGAATCACAAGACCAACCAGAATCACAACAGCCTGCACAACCGGCTTGATCTCTCCCTGGGTGCTGCGCCTTTATCCAGGCCAGGTTTGCCAACACCCCAGCTTGCAGCTGATACACCCTTAAGGCTCTGGGCTGATCCGAGCCGCCTCGAAAAGCTGGGGATGCTCAGCGGCAACTGGCCAGCTCCGGTACAAAAGGCACAACAGCTGCAACTGCAACTCTCTGAACTTCAAGGCAGTCAGACAGGCAGTCAATCCTGGTGGTGGATGCAAGGTCAGTTGAGCCTGGCTCAGCCCGAGACGCCTTGAACAATCTCCTCAGGCTTGCTGTCAACGTTGGGTTCAGCTTGCTCCCGCTCCCTCTTTCTCCTTTCGGCAGCGAGGGTTTCTTCCATCAGCTCAACAGCTTGAGTCATTTTTTCGAGATTTGCGGTGTAAATGGAGAGGTCTTTCTGAACCCGCGGTTTTGAGAACCCCATGGCTTCACCGAGTTGATGGGCCTTCTCAAGCATTTTTTCAGGATCTGTTGATTCCTCGCCCTGTGCTTTGAGAAGCAGTGTGAGTAAGCCCACGGCCATCAGACGTGAGTAGTGGAAACTGGCGTTGTCAGCCCGTTTGAGGCCTTCAGCAAGGGCCTCAGGCGCTCCAACCCCCTTGTTCTCGATCCATTGCTGCACATCCTCAGGGTTGTGACCCCCCGCCCTCACGGCCTGGATCGCTTGTTCGGCCTGAGCACGCAGGGATGCCGGATCAAAGCCATTGCAGCTGCAGATGGCGTTGAACAGCATCGGTAGCTGTGCCTCCGGCCTGTAGCCACGGGTGAAGGTCTCGAACACTTGCAGCATCCCAACGGCAAACAAGGCATCAGCTCTGAAGTGCTTCTGATGGCTCAGCAGGTGCAGTTCCACCAGCAACTCATCAGCTGTACGTCTGTACAAAGCTGGAATCACATGGGGGAAGAGGCCGTGAAAAGCTCGTTTGCTGTCGGCAATGGTCTGGCTATCGCTCAAGTCGCTGGCCTGGGCTGGTATGCAGAAAACCCTAGCGCTGCTGATGCCGCCGTTAGGATCGTGTCAACTGAGCAGAACAGCATGATCCCGATCGTGATTGAAGAATCGGGCCGAGGTGAAAGGGCTTTTGATATCTATTCGCGCCTGTTGAGAGAACGCATCATTTTTCTTGGAGAGCCTGTTACCAGTGATTCCGCCAATCGCATTGTTGCTCAGATGCTTTTTCTTGAGGCGGAAGACCCGGAGAAGGATGTTTATCTCTATATAAATTCTCCTGGGGGGTCTGTTTATGATGGCCTAGGGATTTTTGATACGATGCAACATATAACTCCTGATGTTAATACTGTTTGTGTTGGACTCGCTGCCAGTATGGGTGCTTTCCTGCTTTGCGCAGGGGCTAAGGGTAAGCGGAGCAGTTTGCAGCATTCTCGAATCATGATTCACCAGCCCCTTGGTGGTGCAAGGGGACAGGCCAGTGATATTCGTATTCAGGCCGATGAGATTCTCTTCCTTAAAGACCGTCTTAACCAAGAACTTGCTGAGCGTACTGGCCAGCCAATTGAGCGCATCAGGGAGGATACAGACCGTGATTTCTTCATGTCTCCGTCGGAAGCCGCAAGTTATGGGCTGATCGACAGTGTGATTGACAAGCGGCCAGTTCATCCCGTTGCCTGATTTGCTTGTCGGGAAGTGCATTCATTGATGATTTCATGACTTTGCCAGTTTTTGATTCTATGTTTCCCTCTGGAGACCTATTATTTTGAAAGAGTCAGTGGTTGCGACGAACTGCTTTGCTGGATGATACTGCCTGTCAGTAAGATCAAAATTGTTTTATTCAGTGCTTATCAGTAGTTATTGTCAGTAGTTAGGGTGCAGTCGGGTGCTGAAGGCAAAGTACAGTTCAGAAGTTAAAAAAAGTCACTGAGTTTTGGCTCCTCAGTGACTAGGGATTGTGATCAAGGATAAGGATCAGCAGAGCAATGGCTGCTCGAGCACTTGCGAATTAAGTGCTGAGTAATTGCTCAGTTCTTTCCTTCTCGGGGATCTCGGCAAACTCAGCGACGACGGAGCGGAATTCATCGCCATCAATTGTTTCCTTCTCAATCAGTAGCTCAACCAGTTGATCCATCCCTTGCCTTTGCTTCTGAACAAGTTCGACTGTTTCGTTGTAACAGCTTTTGACGATTGTCCTTACCTGTTCATCGATCTGCTTGGAAATTGAATCAGAGATATCGCTCCTTGTCATCAGGTCTCTACCAAGAAACACTTCCTGGTTTCCACCCTCAAGGGACATCGGGCCAAGATCACTCATGCCAAACCTGGTGACCATTTGTCTAGCCATTGAGGCCACTTGTTGTATGTCTCCACCAGCTCCTGTTGTGACTTCGGAATGGCCGAAGACAACATCTTCCGCAGCACGTCCACCCAACGCTCCCATGATTCTGGCCCTGAGCTGGGCCCTGGTGATCAGCATCTGATCCTCGTCTGGGGAGAACCATGTCAGGCCCTTGGCCTGACCCCTTGGGATCAGGGTGACCTTCTGAACGGGATCATGGGCTTTGATCAGAGTGCCGACGAGGGCATGGCCGACTTCGTGATAAGCGATCAGTCTCTTGCTGCGGCCATCCGTGAGTGGTTGACCCTCCATGCCGGCAATGATTCGATCCACTGCAGCATCGATTTCAGAAAGCCCGATGGCATCTTTGCGGCGTCTGGCCGTGAGAATCGCGGCTTCATTGAGAAGGTTGGCCAGGTCAGCACCAGTGAAGCCTGGGGTCCTTCTGGCAATGCTTTCTAGGGAAAGGCTCTCTTCGAGTTTCTTGTCTCTGGCGTGCACTTCGAGGATGGATAGCCGCCCTTTCACATCCGGTGGGTCAACGCTCACCTGCCGGTCGAATCGGCCGGGGCGCATCAGGGCTGAGTCAAGAACATCAGGGCGGTTTGTGGCGGCAATGATGATGATGCCGCTGTTGCCCTCAAAGCCATCCATCTCAGTGAGCAGCTGATTGAGGGTCTGTTCACGCTCGTCGTTGCCACCACCGATGCCTGCACCCCGTTGACGGCCAACGGCATCGATCTCATCGATGAAAATCAGGCAGGGAGTGTTTTCCTTGGCACGTTTGAACAGATCCCTGACCCGGCTGGCACCAACGCCAACGAACATCTCGACGAATTCAGATCCAGATAACGAGAAAAAGGGAACACCAGCTTCGCCGGCGATTGCTTTGGCAAGCAGGGTCTTACCGGTTCCAGGTGGGCCAACAAGCAGAACACCTTTGGGAATCTCTGCTCCGACTGAGGTGAAGCGTTCCGGTTGCTTCAGAAAGGTCACAACCTCCTGGAGATCCTGCTTGGCCTCTGCGACACCGGCAACATCATCGAATTTCACGCCTGTTTCAGCTTCCATGGCGAATCTTGCCTTGGTCTTGCCGAACTGCATTGCTTGTCCCGGTCCTCCGGGCATCGAGCTCGAGCGTCTGGCGAGAAGAATCAGCCCACCGATCAGGAGCAGTGGGAAGAGCAGATTGCCGAGGATGCCAAGACCTGGAGGCCCTGTCCTGGGAGGGTGAATGTCAAAGCTGATTCCCTCATCCTTGAGAGTGTTGATCAGTTCCGGTGCCAGACCAGGCAGGTCAACGCGAAGTCGCTGGACCCTGTTATCGATATCCGGGTCCACGGCTTCAACAACGGCATTGCGCCCACCGTCGTAGATGTCAACGGCTGTGACCCTGCCTGCTTCCACATAATCAAGGAAACGTCCATAGCTCATCCGGGTGATGGCCGTGTTACGGGGTGATGCCGCAGGGCCTTCCGGGGACACAGCATTGATGCTGCCACTGCCGATGACCTGCCAAAGAAGAAAAAGGCCAACGCCAATCGGGAGCAACCACAAAGCAATGATTCGCCAGCGCTGGTTCATGAAGGGCCTGAAAGTTCACCGACTGTAAGGGTGATACCTGGCCTTCCGTGTGTCATGGGGTGACGATCATTGAGGTTGCCTTTCAGAGGCTTCTCAGGGCAACGATCGGATCGAGCCTGGCTGCCCGCCTGGCTGGGACCACTCCGAAGAACAAGCCGATCGAGCCGGAAAGGCTCACGGTGATCAGGATCGTTACCGGGCCGATACTTGCCGGCAGGGTGGTGATGATTGCTATCGCTGTGACGCTTCCGATCCCCACCGCAGTGCCGATCACCCCCCCAAGACAGGCAAGAACCAGGGATTCGATCAGGAACTGATTGAGAACGTCAGCACTGCGAGCACCGAGTGCTTTGCGCAGCCCGATCTCCTGTGTTCTCTCACTCACGGACACCAGCATGATGTTCATGATCCCAATCCCTCCCACGAGCAGAGAGACTCCACCGATGGCAGCGAGCATCAGGGTGAGTCCCCCAGTGATCGTGCTGACGATGGTGAGAGCATCCTTCTGGGAACGAACGGCGAAATCGTCGTCACGCAGGATTCGATGCCGTTGCCTGAGCAGATTGGTGATCTGAAATTTGGCAGCACCTGTGCTGGCCTCATCCTTGGCTTCAACGCTGATGAAACTGAGGCTGATCCCGTAGGTGGGATCCCTGCCGGTGAGCCTGCTCACCATTGTGGTGAGGGGGATGTAGGCGTTTTCGTCCTGATTGCTTCCGAAAACAGCCCCTTTCGGCGCCATTACACCGATCACCTTGAAGGATTGATCCTTGATCCTGAGCTTCTGACCAATGGCATTGCCTGTTGGAAAAAGCTTGTCGCGCAGATCAGGGCCGATCACCACGACGCTGCGCGCACCCTGGAGATCCAGTTCGCTGATGAACCGACCTCTGGAGAGATCAAAACTTCTCACCGAGAGGAAATCCGGTGTGATCCCTGAGATCGAGCTGGAGGAACTGCGGCCCCCCGCCTGGACGACTTCACTGGAGGTGATCTGGGGTGCGACCCGTTTGATGCTCGGCACCTGTTCAGCGATGGCTTCTGCGTCTTCGATCACCAATGTTTTTGGGAAGGCCACCCCTCGACGGCGGGTGTCATTGTTTCCCGGCACAACGAACAGCACGTTGGCTCCGAGGCTGCTCAACTGATCCTCAGCAAGGTTTTGAGCACCACGTCCAACCCCCACAAGGATGATCACGGAGGCGTTGCCGATGACGATGCCGAGCATGGTCAGCAGGCTTCGCAGACGATTGCTTCTCAGGGTGGTGAGCGCCATCCGCACCGTTTCGATCGGAGGCAGCTTGCTGGCCATGGGCTTCAGATCATCGCGTCGTGTCTCGTGGCCCTGTTGACGCCGGTACCTCGGTGCACAATTCCATCTCGCAACTGCAGTGTCACCACTTCCCCCTCTCGCAGATCAACTGTGGCGCGAGGCACTCCAGCGATGATCGGTACACCAAGACGTTTGGCGATCACAACTGCGTGGCTTTCCTCTGCAACCTGTTCCGTGATCACACCGCCGGAAGCTTGGATCGCATCGAGATAGTCGGCTGATGTGTCCTTGACCACAAGAATTTCACCAGGTTCCATTCTGGCGCAGTCGCTTGGTTTCAGGGCCAGTCTCACCTTGCCGCTGACGGTGCCGCTGCCGATCCCTGTTCCCCTCGCGAGCACCGCACTGACGATGCCGACCTTGACAAGATCCGTTGACCCACTGACTCCAGTCAGGGTGCCTGCGGTTTGAACTGCCAGGTCCCCCTCCTTGAGCAGGCCCATTTCCTGGGCCACGCCCATGGCGAGGCTGAAGGTTCCTGAGGTGCTCTTCTGATCTGGGATCAGCAGTGGGGTGACGCCCCAGACCATCTGCAGCTTCCTGGCCACGGACACCTCACTGGTGATCGCAAGAATCGGTGTTGAGGGACGGAATTTACTGACGTTGTGGGCTGTGGCACCGCTTTTTGTGAGTGGCAGGATCGCTGCGGCGTTGAGTTGCCTGGCGATGCTGCTGACAGCACCACTGATGGCATTGGGAATCGTGCTGGGCAGATGAGTGTCGATCGGTCGCAGTGGATAGTCCTTCTCGATCCGCCTGGCGATGGTGGCCATGGTCTCCACCGCCTCCACAGGAAAGTCGCCGACAGCGGTTTCATTGGAAAGCATCACGGCGTCGGTGCCATCGAGAATGGCATTGGCCACATCACTGACCTCAGCCCTGGTGGGGCGAGGACTTGATGCCATCGAGTCGAGCATCTGCGTGGCCGTGATGATCGGTATCCCGAGGCTGTTGGATTTGTGGATCAGGTCCTTCTGCAAAAGAGGAACCTCCTCTGCTGGCATCTCCACCCCGAGATCACCTCGGGCCACCATCACGCCATCACAGAGGGGCAGGATCGCGTCGATCTGATCGATGGCTTCGAATTTTTCAATCTTGGCGATCACAGGGGTGTTATGCCCCTGTTGGTGGATCAATTCACGGATTTCCTGCATATCCGAGGGATTGCGTACGAAGCTCAACGCCACCCAGTCGACCCCTTGCTGAAGACCGAAGGCCAGATCCTCGCGGTCCTTGGTTGTGAGGGCTCGCACCGACAGCTGCACGTCCGGGAAATTCACTCCCTTGTTGTTGGAGAGCATGCCTCCGACCGTGACGATGCAGTGGAGGGTGTGCTCTTCGGCATCAATGCGATCAACGACCATTTCAACGCGACCGTCATCAAGCAGGATCCGGCAGCCTTGCGAAACCTCCTCGGCAAGTTTGTCGTAGGTCACCGTTGCAATGCTCTGATCGCAGCGCAACGGCTTGGAGGTGAGGGCGAAGGGATCTCCTTTCTCAAGGATGATCGGGCCTTCCTCAAAGCGACCGAGGCGGATCTTGGGACCCTGCAGATCCTGGAGAACACCGATATGCAGACCCAGATCCTGGGATACCTCGCGAATCGTTGCCAGGCGCTTGGCGTGTTCGCTGTGGTCACCGTGGGAGAAGTTGAGTCGGAAGGTTGTTGCGCCTGCCTGAATCAGTTCTCGGATACGTTCAGGACTTTCAGTCGCCGGGCCGATGGTGGCCACGATCTTGGTACGCCGTGTCAGATCGATCTGGGCCATCACCGGGACCTGAAACATCGCGGAAACTACCATCCAGCCTTAATCACTGGTGCCCTTCTGCGGCGGGGTGCGTTGAAACATGGATCTGAATCATTACCAGAAAGCTTCCCGTGACACGGCTCGCTATCCGGATGTGGGTCACAATCCCATCTATCCGACCCTTGGTCTGACTGGGGAAGCCGGTGAGGTGGCTGACAAGGTCAAGAAGGTGCTGCGGGATCGGGGCGGTGTGTTTGATCAGCAAGCCCGTGACTCGATCTGTCTTGAACTTGGTGACGTGCTTTGGTATGTCGCACAACTTGCCAGTGAACTGGGATTCGAGCTTGAGGATGTTGCCAGGATGAATCTCGATAAACTGGCAAGCAGGGCCTCCAGAGGCCAGATCTCAGGTAGTGGAGACCATCGATGATCAGAGCCTTGCTGAACTCAATGCTGAAAACGATTTTGATGCTGGTGCTGTTTGTTGTGGTGAGTGTTGGTGGTGTTGAACCGGTGCAGGCTGCAGATCTTGCCCTCTCTGATGTGACCATCGCCGCCTGTGATGCTTCAGATCCTGCATCACAGCCTGAAATGAAGCGAAAACTCGGAGCCTCCTGCTATGTGCTTTCAGGAGAGGCGCTGAACCCCGGGAAAAAAACCATTGTTGATATTGACGTTTTTGCTCAGATCCTCGATGCCAGCGGCGAGCCAGTTCTGCATAACCGCACACGATTGGGCTCGATTGGAGACGTGGAGCCTGGCTCCCATCACTTTGCATTGAGATTATCTGTGCCTTCCGGCACACCCGGCCCTTTTGAGGTGAAGGGTGCCAAGGCCCGTGGATTCTCTGCTCCGGTTCGCCTCAGGGCTGGAGATGATGATGAATTACTTCCCCTGGAGGAGAACGTTCTGATTTTGGAGAGTTGAAACCCTTTAAAGACAAGCAAAACTTGTCAGCAAAACTTCTCAACAACACAACACTGGTGATCAGGATTGACTTTGCCAAGAGTGCGTTTCTGAGTGGTGTTGCCGATTGGCACTGAGGCGATCTCAACGCCCTCATCCTCAAGCTTTACGTAAGACTTATTCATTCCACGTTCTGGTCAACCCAAGCGCTGTTCAGCTGAAGACGCCGTCAGCAAAAAAGCTGTCAGCAAAAGACGCTGTCAGCAAAAGACGCTGTCAGCCGAAGACACCTTGCGATCAGAAGAGATGGATCTCTATAGCCATAGCTGCTGCTGCTCCTAAGCAAGGTTCAGGCTCAGATCAAGTGGGCCGCTGAAGTGCCGAGCTCAGATGCTTGAGGGATGTCCCCCTTTGGGATCAGTTCCTCTTCTGTCCGTGTCCCTTAAAGACCGATAACGACCCGGGCACCACTCTCGAGCAAGCTGCTCATCAGGCTCAGGGCAATGAAGGCAAGGATGGCGGAGAGATCGAGTCCCCCAAGTGGTGGAATCAAGCCACGGAACATGTTCAGGTATGGATCCGTGATCGAACTCACAGCGCTGAGCACTGGATTACCCCAGTCAAGATTCGGGAACCAGCTCAGTAGAACCCTTACGATCAGGATGTAGGAGTAGAAGACAAGGGTTGTGGCGAGTACTGCCAGTAATTCAGCCGCGAATAGCTGAACTGCCATTGGGTTTTCCATGATGAGCACCTGAATGGGTTAACTCTATGCAGCCTTGGGTGGCTCGACTGAACCCAGGTCAGGAAGAACTGAAAAGGTGCGATGAAATTTCTCAGACAGGGTCAGCCAGTAGGAGCGGCCTTCGCTTTGACGCTTGCGTTCGATGAAGTTCTGAGCCAGCAGATCCTTGATGTGCTCGTAGGCACCTGAACCACGCAGCTCAACCAGATCCGATTGCAGGATCCTTTTCTTCAGGGCAATCGTGGCAAGGGTTCTGAGGCTGGCAGTGGAAAGGTCAACAGGCAGAAGATTCTGCACCAGTGAGCCCAGTCCAGGGCGCAACTGCAGGCTGAAGGAACCTTTGTGTTCATTGATCTCCAGAGCTGTGTCTCTCTGGGCATAACCGGCCACCAGGGCAAGAAGTGCCTGTTCAACATCCGTCATGGAGGTGTCTGAGAGCTCAGCCATCTCCTTGAGGGTGACCGGCCTGCCCTTGAGATAAAGAATGGCTTCAAGCCTTGCCGGTAGTGAGATGCCTAAGCCGCTCTCCTCGGCGAAGGCCTGGGATTTGGCGTCCATGGCAGCCCCCAGAGATGGATGGGCCAAATTAACGTGTTCAGAAGGAACGCGCACCCAGGAAAAGTTCATAGGCGGGATTTCCGGTCTCCTCCCAGCTCTGGTAACCCAGATTTTCCAGGAAGCGATTCCAGTTGAGCAGGTCCTTTTCCTCTACCAGAACACCCACGACAATCCTGCCCACATCAGAGCCGTGGTTGCGGTAATGGAAGATGCTGATGCTCCAATCAGGCTGAAGGGTGCTGACGAAGGTCATCAGGGCCCCAGGCCGTTCCGGGAATTCAAATCGGTAGAGCAATTCATGGCAGGTCTTTGCCCCCTCTGTTTTGGCTGAGGAGGGCAGACGGCCACCGACCATATGGCGCAGATGTACCTTCGCCAGTTCATCCTCACTCAGATCAAGGCAGGGAAAACCTGATGCTTCAAGCCGTTTCAACAGCTGGGTTCGATCCTGAGGTCCCTGCACTTGCACGCCGATAAAGATGTGGGCCTGAGCTCCCTCAGCCATGCGATAGCTGAATTCGGTGAGACTTCGTTCGCCAAGGCTCTGACAGAGGCGGCGCAGACTGCCTGCTTGCTCAGGAATCTCAACGGCGAGCATGGCCTCCCGCTCTTCGCCAAGTTCGGCACGCTCAGCAACGAATCTGAGTCTTTCGAAATTCATATTGGCGCCGCAGGCCACGGCCACAAGGCTTTTCCCCTGCAGGTTCCGCCTGATCACATCCGCCTTGAGCCCGGCAACAGCCAGGGCCCCGGCGGGCTCGAGAATGGAGCGGGTGTCTTCAAAGACATCCTTGATGGCTGCGCAGATCTCGTCGGTGCTGACCGTGACCATCCCGTCAACATGTTTCCTGGCCAGTTCAAAGGAGTGCTTCCCCACCTGCCTGACGGCTACCCCATCGGCAAACAGGCCCACCTGGGGCAGTTCGATCCGTTCACCAGCCCGTAGTGATTCGGTCATCGCCGCAGCATCGTGGGGTTCAACGCCAATCACCTCAACAGTTGGCCAGAGACTCTTGACATAGGCAGCGATTCCCGCAATCAAGCCACCACCACCAACAGCCACATAGATCGCATCGGGTGGTTCGTTGATCTGGCGCAGAATCTCAAAGGCGATGGTCCCCTGACCGGCGATCACCTCAGGATCGTCAAAGGGATGAATGAAGGTGAGCCCCTGCTCCTGGCTCAGACGCAGGGCTTCCCCATAACACTCGTCATAGGTCTCTCCATGCAGAACCACCTCGGCACCGAGGGAGCGCACAGCTCTGACCTTCATCTCCGGAGTGGTGATCGGCATCACGATCACCGCTCTTGAATTAAGCTTGGAGGCGCTGAGGGCAACACCCTGGGCATGATTGCCGGCGCTTGAGGCGATCACACCCCGCTTCAGTTCAGCGGCACTGAGCTGGGACATCCGGTTGTAGGCGCCCCGGAGTTTGAAGGAGAAAACGGGCTGCAGGTCCTCCCGTTTGAACCAGATCTGATTGTTCAGGCGGCGACTCAGGTTTGTCGCCAGCTCCAGTGGCGTCTCCTGGGCAACGTCGTAAACGCGAGCCCTGAGAATTTTCTGCAGATAATCATCCATAGGAACAGTCTCGCAAGCGCTGGTCTGAGCATCTGCCTGTTGCCGCAAGTCTCGATTTCAATGGATCTGACAATCGCTTAACAGAACCTTCTAGATTGACCGGATCGGTGCTCGATGGGTATGAAGCTGAGCGAGTTGACTCATCCGAATCAGCTGCATGGCCTCAGCACAGAAGAGCTTGAGGATGTTGCCAGGCAGATCCGTGAGCGCCATCTCGAAGTTGTGTCCACGAGCGGAGGCCATCTGGGCCCTGGCCTCGGTGTGGTTGAGCTCACCCTGGCCCTCTATCAGACCCTTGATCTGGACCATGATCGCGTGATCTGGGATGTGGGGCATCAGGCCTACCCCCACAAATTGATCACCGGTCGCTACGAATCCTTCGATAGCCTTCGCCAGCAGCACGGTGTAGCCGGTTATCTGAAGCGATCTGAAAGCCCCTTTGACCATTTCGGGGCCGGCCATGCCAGTACATCGATCTCCGCGGCCCTTGGCATGGCCCTGGCCAGAGATCGTCGTGGTGAATCGTTCAAATGCGTTGCTGTGATTGGGGATGGTGCCCTCACCGGTGGGATGGCCCTTGAAGCCATCAACCATGCAGGCCACTTGCCCAACACGCCACTGCTGGTCGTACTCAACGACAACGACATGTCGATCTCCCCTCCTGTGGGAGCACTGTCCACCTATCTAAATCGGATGCGGCTGAGCCCACCGATGCAGTTCCTTTCCGGCAGTGTCGAGGAAAGTGTCAAGCAGCTTCCCTTCATGGGCGGTGAACTGCCGGATGAGCTGCACCGTCTGAAGGGCAGCATGCGGCGACTGGCGGTTCCCAAGGTGGGGGCTGTGTTTGAGGAATTGGGTTTCACCTACATGGGCCCGATTGATGGTCACAACATTCCTGAAATGGTGCGCTCCTTTCAGGCCGCCCACCGCGCCGGAGGACCGGTCCTCGTCCATGTGGTGACCACCAAGGGCAAGGGCTATCCCTGCGCCGAGGCAGACCAGGTTGGCTATCACGCCCAGTCCGCCTTTGATCTGGCGACCGGCAAGGCTCTCGCCTCAAAAGCTTCGAAACCCCCCTCTTACAGCAAGGTTTTTGGTCAAACCCTTGTCAAATTGTGCGAGCAGGACAGCACGGTGGTGGGAATCACCGCAGCCATGGCCACCGGGACAGGGCTCGACCTTCTGCAGAAGGCCATTCCACAGCAATACATCGACGTTGGCATTGCCGAACAGCATGCGGTGACCCTGGCGGCTGGCATGGCCTGTGAGGGACTCAAGCCTGTTCTGGCGATTTACAGCACTTTTCTGCAGCGTGCCTATGACCAGATGATTCATGACGTGGGCATTCAGAATCTTCCCGTCACCTTCGTGCTCGATCGCGCCGGCATTGTCGGGGCTGATGGACCAACCCATCAGGGGCAATACGACATCAGTTACATGCGGGCGATTCCTAATTTCACGGTGATGGCTCCCAAGGATGAAGCTGAACTTCAGCGCATGCTGGTGACCTGCCTTGGACATCCAGGCCCAACGGCCCTACGCATTCCCAGAGGCAATGGCGAAGGGGTGCCCTTGATGGAGGACGGCTGGGAACCACTGCCGATTGGCAGAGGGGAGGTTTTAAGGGATGGCGAGGATCTGTTGATCGTCGCCTATGGGGCAATGGTGGCTCCAGCAATTGCAACTGCATCCCTGCTTGAGGACTCCGGGGTGATGGCAACGGTGATCAATGCACGCTTCCTGAGGCCCCTTGATCAGGCTCTGATCCATCCGCTTGCAAGGCGGATCGGACGTGTTGTGACCATGGAGGAAGGCACTCTTGCCGGTGGTTTCGGTGCTGCCGTGGTGGAATCCATTCACGACCACGATGTGCTCGTGCCGACGCTCAGGATCGGCATCCCTGATCAGTTGGTTGACCATGCCACTCCCCAGCAGAGCAAAGAGTCCCTGGGGCTGACGCCAGAACAGATGGCGGATCGGATCCGCGATCGCTTTGGCTTTGCCCCCAGTGCCAGTTTCATTGGTCAATCAACACCCCAGGCTGTTCAAAGCTGAGTACACCAATCGTTCTTGTCGCTGGCGCCGGGCCAGCCGGGGCCCGACTTGCCGAACGGCTAGCCCTGCAGGGCCTTCAGGTCACACTTGTGGAGACATTGCGGGATCCTGCGAAGGTCGCCTTTTCAAGTGCGGCGATTCCCTATGGCGCCCTTGCTGACCTAGACGTGCCCAGGCGGGCAGTGGCGGCTATCTGGCGCGGCTGGCAACTCCATGACCCAGAGGGTGGTGAACACCAATGGTGGAGCGAGACGGATCTCGGCGCCGTTCTCGATTTCGGTGTGCTTCGTCAACAGCTCTGGCAGCGTGCCGTTGAGGCTGGGGTGGAGTTCCTCAAGGGTTGGCAGGTGATGTCTGTCACTGCCGGCTCAGGGCGGGCGGATGTGCTGTTGAGATCAGCCGCCGGTTGTGTTCAGACCAGGACCGCTGCCTGGGTGATTGATGCCACTGGCCAGCGTCGTTGCCTGCTCGGCTCTCCAAAGGCTCGAGGTTCCAGGCAGATCAAACCTCTGCTCGAGGGGGTGGGGGTGGAGTGGATCATTCAGGGACAATCCAGTGATGTGGCCCCCTGGGGGGACCGGCTGAGTTTTTTTCTCGGTTCCAGCTGGATTCCCCATGGTTATGGATGGATTTTTCCGATGGCGGCAAACCGTTTGAAGGTTGGTGTCTGTCGCCTGCCACCACAAGCTGAAGGGGTTCATCTCCCTTCTGCTTCAAGCTTCCTCAAGGGGATACTCAGCAGATTCGGCCTTGATCGTCTGCCCGTGCTTGATCGACATGGGGGCTTGTTAAGCAGCACCCTTGATCGGCGCGAAATCCACGGTCAGGGGCGGCTCATTGGCGTGGGTGATGCCGTGAGCACGGCCAATCTTCTTGGCGGCGAAGGGATTCGTTCCGCCTTGCTCAGTGCTGAGATTCTGGCGCCACTGCTTGCTGAAGCCTGTGATCGGAATCTGGCTGGCAGATCAGATCAGCTTGAACGTCGATTGATCAGCAGCTATGAAAAAAAATTGCGCCAACGTCTCGGTTGGCGCTGGGGTGTTTCAGCCAGATTGGCAAGGCGCACCTGGTGGGGGCTTGCCAACAACCAGGCTGATCAGCGAATGAGCCGTTTGATTTCTGGGTTGTCAGAGAAGGCCTCAGCTGAGGATCTCAACTCCCTTTTATTTGACTATCGCTTTGAACGGTATGGCCTGCGTCTGCTTCCCTATCTGATCGGTTGGCGGTGAAACAGGCTTCTCTGAATGGGCCCATTCAGAGGACTCTTTGCAGAGAAAGCCGACTCAGTGAAAGCCGCCTCAGAGAAGCCTGTCGCAGCAAAACCGGATCAGAGAAGTCCGCGTTGGGCAAGGCCCTGGATGGTTCCAATGCCCATTACATGGCCGAGGCAGTTGGCTGCAACCACAGAGGCGTGGCTCATACCAGCGAACAATTTCGGGAAAGGCATCTTGGTGCCTTCGTTCTGGTACTGGATGGTTGTTTTGGCGATGGTCCAAGCCAGCAGATGACAAGCGACCATCACGAGGCCCACTTTCGGCGACCAGGCGAATGTGGCAGGAGCAGCGGCAGCCAGGAGGGGTGTGATCATGAAGACCGTGGAAGCAACGCTTAATTTTCCGTCATTTATGGCGCTTTCTGATGCAAGTGCAGCCGGCTCTTAAGAGTTATTCACTAGTTTCCTGCCTAGGGCATGGGCAAAACCGATGGCGATGAGGGCATCGCTCAAGGTCAGGAATGCCTCTGCGGCTCCATGGAAGGGATCAACGTTGGAGAGTTCACGTCCATAAATCTGGTCAGCCAGGATCGCAAAGATGATCGTGATCAATACAAACAGCAATGTGAGCCGGAAGCCCCAGAGGGCAATCCTTGGGATGGAGCGGCATTGCTGGGCCCACCACAGAAAGGCCAGGTATGGAATCAGGGAGAGTCCATAAAGCGGTGACGGATCGAAGCCACTGAGGGCACTGAGGGAATTGAGGAGTCCAGTCGATGCAACGATGCTCATCAGGTCTGACCTTCTGTTCGAAACAGGTTCCAGGCGGCTGCTGCCAAACAGCTGTTACCGAGCAGGGTGAGGCCTGCCTGCAGGACAATCAAACCGCGCAGGGCCTCACTGTTATCGAAGACATGCCAGGTGCAGGCTGCCAGTGCACTCATCAGATTCGGCAGCATGGCAAGGGCCAGCCAGGACATCGCTGTGTTCTGGTTCCAGCGGCCCCACTGCACCACCAGAACAATCGCCAATGACCATTCGAGCAGGGTGGAGATATGGATCCACCAGGTGCCCAGAGAGAGTGCGTGCACAGGATCAGGCGGATTTAACAAGCCTAGTGAAAATGCATCATTGATAATGGCTTCACCACTCAAATCTGACGATGGCAGATCAGATGTCGGCCTGCCCCACAGTGATGTTGTGTGGTTACTACGGGGAAAAGAATCTTGGCGATGATGCACTGCTTGAGGTGCTTCTTGAGGATCTCCCTGAGCAGTGGCGGCCTCTGATCACAGCCCATGATCCGGGCTCCATTCAGGATCTCGCCCCTGGATCAGATGTTGTCAACCGGCGATCCCTGGCCAAGACGATTCAGGCCCTCAGCTCTGTCCAGGTTGTTGTTCTCGGCGGTGGCAGCCTTCTGCAGGACAGCACCAGTTTCAGGAGTCTGCTGTATTACCTGATCCTGATTGCTATGGCACGGCTTCAGGGGCGAACCGTTGTGCTCTGGGGGCAGGGACTTGGCCCTCTCCGCTCTCGATTCAGCCGCTGGCTGGTGGCCTCAGTGCTCCGTTCCGTTCAGAGGATTAGCTGGCGGGATCCGGAATCTCTGGCATTGGCCCAACGATGGCAGCTTTGCGTGCCGATGCGCATGGCTCCTGATCCGGTCTGGCAGATTCCAATGGCAAGTTGGGCTGGGGGGGAGGCCGTGGTCTTGTGCTGGCGCCCCACTGCATTACTTGATCAGCATGGCTGGCTGCAGTTGATCAGGGCCTTGGAAGAACTGCTCGCTGAGGTTGACGCGCCTCTGCACTGGCTCGCGTTTCATCGCCATCAGGATGCTCCTCTGCTCAGTTCACTTGAGCGTCAGAGCCTGATCGGTTCCGGCCTGAAATCAAGGAGCAGAACCGTTGTGGTTCATTCGGTGGCGGAGGCCATGAACCAGTTCAGCCGCGCGCGGCTGGTGTTGCCCATGCGCCTGCATGCGCTGATCCTTGCTGCCCTTTCCGGCGCCCCCAGCGCAGCTTTGAGTTACGACCCCAAGGTTGCTTCTGCCGCCAGGATGGCGGGACTGCCATGTGCGGATCTTCGCAACTTGCCCTCAGCCTCAGCCCTTGCTGAACAGTGGAAGAGTGTCTTGGACAGACCAGCAAGCGCCAGCGCCATCAACAAGATCCGCGAACAGGCCGGAGCCCATGGGAAGATGCTGCGAGAGGCTCTGGCAGCGGTGACAGAGGAGAGCTCGAACAGAACGATCAGTCGCAGCGGCGACCGGTCTGAGCATTGAAGTGATGTTCCTTTGATCGGGACCATCCGATCTGAATGCTTTCTGGAACGGCGGTCTGGCTGTCGCAGAGCATGCGGATCGAACCGCGGCAGCTCTCCAGCAGCCACAACTGAGCAGCGCCGAGCCATTCCCTGTCAATCAATCGACAATCCAGGCCGTTGGCTTGCAGTTTGAGATCCTCAGGACGGATGCCTGTGATCAGATTGGATTCAGGTTTGAGCAAATTGATCTCAGGCCGACCGATGAATCTGGCCACAAAAGTGGAGATGGGTTTGTTGTAGAGCTCGCGGGTGGTGCCGACCTGCTCAAGCTGTCCATCGCGTAGAACAGCGATTTTTTTTGCCATCGCCATGGCTTCATGCTGATCGTGGGTGACATACACAACCGGTTGGCTTCCGGACATGATCAGACGCCTCAATTCCGGCCTCAGCTCTTCCTTCAACTGGGCATCAAGGTTGCTCATCGGTTCATCGAGCAGATAAACCAGCGGATCTCTCAACAGGGCCCTTGCCAGTGCCACCCGCTGACGTTGGCCTCCAGACAGATGGGACGGCCTGCGCTCGGCAAGATCCTCAAGTTGCATGAGAGCAAGCACATCACCAACCCGTTTGCGCTGCTCGGGGCGAGAGGCACCACGTACACGCAGACCAAGGCAAAGATTGTCGGCAACACTCAGATGAGGGAACAGTGCGTAGCTCTGAAACACCATGCCGATTCGCCGCTCTACCGGGGAGACATTGGTGACGTTGGTTCCATTGATGGAAATCGTGCCTTCATCCGGTTGATCCAGACCGGCGATCAATCGCAAAGTGCTGCTTTTGCCGCAGCCACTGGGGCCCAACAGGGCCAGGCATTCACCATCTTCTACCTCAAGTTGGAGATTGCGGATGATCCAGTTACGACCGACACGTCTGCCGATTTTCTCAAGAACAAGGGTCATCCTTTGACAGCTCCATTGGTGAGTCCGGAGACAATCTGGCGCTGGAAGATCAGCACAAGCAGCACAAGGGGTAAGGCCCCAAGCACTGTCGCAGCGGCAAAGGCACCGTAGGGAATCGAATAAATCGAGGATCCGGCGATGCGTGCCATCGCGACCGGCAGGGTGAGCAGTTCAGATCGGCTGATCCAGGTGAGAGCGATGGGGTATTCGTTCCAGGAGAACAGGAAAACAAGAATGGCTGTGCTTGCTGTGGCCGGGGTGATCAGGGGAATCAAAATCCAGCGCAACCGTTGCCAAAGTCCGAGACCTTCAAGCCTTGCCGCCTCCTCAAGTTCGACGGGAAGATCCTCAAAGGCTGATGACAGCAACAGCACAGCAAGAGGCATTGACAATGCTGCGTAGGGGAGGGTCAAGGCGAGAAGGTTGTTGCCGAGATTCAGGGTTCGTGCCAGCTCCAACAGGGCCAGAAACAGCAGAACATAGGGAAAGAGCGCTGCGGCGAGCAGAAACAGTTTTGTCGCTCTGGCAAGGCGAGGTGGGACTCTGGCGATCGAGTAGGCAGCTGGGATGGCCAGAACCAGGGTCAGAACCGTTGTGCTGGCACCAACGAAGCTGCTGTTGAGGATATAGCGCCAGAATGGCGGGTCAGAGTTGAGAACCTGGCGATAATTGTCAAGCGTCCATTGCTGGCCGATGTTGGCGAGGGGCTGCACCAGGGCTTCTGAACTGCAGAAAGACGTGTAGATCTGCCAGATCATCGGTGCCAGGGACCACAGCAGCAGAGCTGCGATCCAGACCTTGCGCGCTCCTGTCATCGGCTGACTCCTTTCAAGGCTCCCCGCCAACTGACCAGAAGCCAGGTGAGCAGACAGGAGATCACAAGCAACAGAAAACTTCCGATCATCACCGTGGCGCTGTAGCCGAAGTCGAGAAAGCGCATCGCATTGAGATAGGCATAAAGAGCAAGACTTTCGGTGCTGCTGGCAGGTCCTCCCCCTGTCATCACCTGAATCAGATCAAAGACCCCGAAGGCCTGGGCAAGTCGAAACAGGAGCCCCATCAGGATGTAGGGCTGCAGCAACGGCAGGGTGATGCGTTTCAGGGCATTGACAGAACGTCCCCCCTCAAGCCGAAAGGCTTCGTAGAGGTCTTCAGGAATGGTCTGCAGGCCTGCAAGCAGGATCAGGGCGATGAACGGGGTCGTTTTCCAGACGTCGGCAAGAACCGTTGCCAGCCAAGTGATTTTGGGATTGGAGAGGATATTGAGAGATTGCAGCCCTACAAGACCTGCCAGCTGGTCAATCGGTCCGTAGGGCGTGTTGAAAATCCAGCGCCAGCCCAGGGCCATCATTGTTGTGGGCAGGGCCCATGGCAGCAGGCTGAGGGCTCGAATCACTCCGCGACCACGCCAACGCTGATCCAGCAGCAGGGCAATGGCCAGGGCAAGAAGTAATTCCAATCCCACCGAAACAACCGCGAAGCGAGCTGTCTGGGCGGTGTCCTGCCAGAAACGCTGGTCATGGATCAAACGCAGCCAGTTGGCACCCTGATTGGGAACGGCCACAAGGCCAGTGAGTACGGAATCAGCATGGCCACTGAGCCAGCCATAACGAATCAACGGAACGCCGAAAACAATGGCGACCAGCAACAGAGCTGGTAAGAGCAGCAAGGACAGAGACAGGGGGCCAGCATCAAACAGCCGTCCAGACAGCTGCCGAGGCTTACCGATCTTCGGCTTGCTCATCTGACGTCTCCGGAAGAGGCAAGCACCTGCTCGGTGATGGATTGCGCTCCATTCATGCCCTGCTCAACAGTGTCCTGCCCAGTGAGAATTCCACTCAACTGGCGCTGCAGCACATCACTGATCTGCGCATAGAGCGGTGTTTCCGGGCGGGATCTGGTGATCTCAAGGGCCTTGCCGAGTTCCAAAAGAATCGGTGCAACCTCAAGCAGTTCCGGGTCTTGGAAAAGAGCTGTCTGGGTTGGGGCGTAGCCGTGGTTGAGGAACATCTGCTTCTGGGCTGATTCAGATGTGAGGAACTGCACCACCTCTGCGGCCGCGTCTGGATCGGAAGCACCTTTGAGAATCGCGAGTCCCCAGCTACCCAGGGTTGCTGCCGGGGAATGGCCAGGAGCCGCCACCATGGTGGTGACCCCCACATGACCTCGCACTGCACTGTCTGGTTTCTGCAGTTCAGCCCAGGCGAAGGGCCAGTTCCTCATCATTGCCGAATCCCCGGATCTGAAGGCCTGCAGACTCTCCGGTTCGGCGAAGTTGGTGACGGCCTTTGGACTCACACCGCTGGTGATCAGTTCCCTCAGCCAGCCAGCTGCCTTGAGGGCAGCTGGGCTGTCCAGCCCCACTTGATCGGTTTCGGGATCGAACCAATCACCGCCGAAGCCGTCGATGACCTCGAGAAAATCACAGCTGAGACCTTCGTACTGTCGGCCCTGCCAGACATAGCCATAGTCAACACGTCCTTCCCGTTGCAGTTTCTGACTGACTGCGATCAAGTCCTCCGGTGTGCGTGGAGGTTCGTCCATCAGATCGGTTCGCCAGAAGAGCAAGCCCATGGAGGCCTCGAAAGGCCAGCGATAGAGAGTGTTGTTGTAGGAGTTGCCCAATTTCACTCCGCCGGCAAGGGAATCAATCTTCTCCTGGTTGAACCAGGGATCCAGGGGGATCAGCCAGCCAGCGGCCGCGTACTTGGGAACCCAGGTGATATCCATCAGCAGAACATCAAAAGGTGCTTTGCCAAGCAGCAGACTGCTGATCGCCAGATCAGAAATCGCTTCTGTCTCCAGCGGGCCTCTGGTGACGTGCAAATGAATGCGACCGCGATGCTCACGATTGAATTGCTGCACCAGAGTCTTGGTTGAATCAGCAAATGGAGCAGCCATCAGCACGTTCACCTGTTTGGCTGTGAACGTTCCGGCCCAGCCGGCATAGACCATCACTGCCATCAGTGGGATGCAAAGCGCTGCCAACCATCGCCGCCAGGTCTTCATCGATCGACCGTTGAAGCGGGCAGATCAAGGCCTGTCATCTGTTCTTCGGCCCAGTCCTTGACGGTGTAAGCCTCCACCGCAGCTGTCATCAAGGCCATGCGTCGCAATTGTTCCGCCTCATCCATGTCCAGAGCCCCCTCGATGGCCTCATCCATGCGGCGATGGGAATAGGGGTTGGTGAGCAGGGCACCATCAAGCACCACGGATGAGCCGGCAAATTCCGAGAGCACAAGCACGCCGGCTTTGTTCTTGCGCGCAGCTGCATATTCTTTAGCGACAAGATTGAGGCCATCCCGTAATGGGGTGATCCAGCAGACATCAGCCTGGGAGAACCAGGCCACCATCTCTTCATAGGGAATTCGTCTTGTGGAGAAACGGATGGGGACCCAATCAATCCGGCTGAAACGTCCATTGATTCTTCCTGCCATCTCTTCAATGGAGCGTTGTGTGTCTTCGTAAATGCGCATCCCGCTTGCTGCAGCGACACAGGCAAGCATCAGCACAACCTTGCCGTGCAGGTCCTCTCGGCGTTCGAGGAGCCGCTCAAAGGCGAGCAGAAGTTCTTCATTGCCCTTTGTGTAATCAACTCTGCTTGCAGAAAGAACAAGTTTTCGACCTTTCTTGGTGTCTTCTGAAATCTGATCAGCAAATTGTTGAACATCCTTGCTGTTTACAAGATCCTGAATAACGTCAGGGGAGGTCCCAACCGGGGAAGACATCAGTCTTATCTGACGATTGTTATGTTTCATCCATGTTGTGACTGAAGGTTCAGTCAGGGCACTGCCAACACCGATGAATTTTTTATCAACAGGCTCCTTTGGCCCTTTTTTTGCGCCAACCAGACAACTGGCAGCACGGGCAAAGTTCTCGGTATAGCGAGGAATATGGAAGCCAACGGAGTCGCAGCATAAGAGGCTTTCAAGGATCTGCTCACGCCATGGAAGGATTGCAAAAACATCATTTCCTGGGAAAGGAGTGTGATGGAAGAAGGCAATCTTCAGGTCAGGTCTTGCTTCACGAATGAAACCTGGAGCAAGCCAGAGGTTGTAGTCATGAACCCAGATGGTTGCCCCTTGGGCTGCTTCACTGCAGGCGGCCCTAGCAAAACGACGGTTGACTTCTTCAAAAACACTCCAGTTGGCATTGTCGGCAACAAAGTAGGTTGGAAATGTATGAAGGATTGGCCAGAAAGCTTCCTTTGATGTGACGTGATAAAAGCTTGAGATCTGATCTTCTTCGAGTGGGATACGTCTCAGTCTGAAGTTTGCTGGTTCATGCATTTCAATGCACTCATCAGCTGCATCTTCAATCGAATCAACCTGTCTCCAGGCAATCCATGTTCCATCAGATCGGCTACGGAAAAGATTGCGGAGGGTGGGAATGATTCCATTCGGACTTTTCTGGTCACACCAGATTCTTTCTCCTGCTTCATTAACTCCTTCTTCGAAAGGGGTTCTGTGATAAAGAAGGATGAATGAACTGCGTCCTTGGTGAGCTGTTGTCATCAGTTCATCTCGTGAGTGGAAGAGAATCTTTTGCGGATCATAAAAATGCTCTCTGTTGAGGAATTTTTAAAATCAGTTTTTCTCAGCTGGTATAAGAGCATGTGAACCTGAGGTTCTGCAGAGAAGCTTGGCTGACCACTGCTTGTCAGGCCTGCCTTTGGGTTCACGTTGATGCAAGTATCTGAATCATTCATCTGAATGCATGGAACAGGAGCCATTGCCTCTGCTCTGAGCAGCAACTTATCCGGTTGATCGGTGGAACCTCCGTTGAGAGCTGCTTTGATCAAGCTTGGCACAGTCATCTCAACAGCATTGGCTGGAGCAACCTTGGCCTCTTAAATCTCTGAGTGCTTTGCTTCTGGTGGAACCCAGGCAATGATCTAGCTCACTAGGAGCCATAAGAGCCTTTAGGGTTGATCGGTGACTGGAAGCAGCACTAAGACCATGCCAGGCCTGATCGAAGTGAATTGAGGCCTTGTTGATGGCCGATCAGAATTTATTCAGATCAACGCCAAGGGACTTGGCATAGGCACCAAGACCTTTCTTCTGAATGGTCTTGAGCGCTCTAGTGGTGACACGCATGTTCACCCAGCGTTTGCCTTCTGCCCACCAGAGCTTGCGCTGCTGCAGATTGGCCTGCTGGAGCTTCTTGGTTCGGATGTGAGAATGACTCACGGCCATGCCGTTGTTGGCGCGAGTACCGGTGAGCTGACACACCCGAGACATTTTGATCCTCTAGCAATGAATGGGCGGCTTGCCCAATATGTGAGTCTACCAAAAGGTCGGCATTAAAGCGCCCGGCTCATCAGCTCTCCCATCAGCACTGCACTGCGGTTCTGGAATCCTGCCAGTTCCGCAGGTTCCAAGCCGCCCACACCGAGTTTGGCCATCTCGTAGAGATGACAGGCCAGATCCTTCGCCAGAGTTTCGGTTGGAGACTGTGCGGCGGTGCTGCCGACAAGCACAGACCCGGATCTGAGCTTCTGGATTCCCTCAACCAGGGGATGGCGGCGATTGATCAGCAGAACGTGGTGATCGGGGAGCCCCGGCAGACGCTGCTCCATCAACGCTCCCATGTCGTTGAGGCGTCTCATCTGTTCAGGCAGCAGAATCATCGCCGGTGGTGAATTCTCACCTTTAAGAGACTGAACCTTGATGGTGACCTTGTCATTCTGAAGTGCTTCCTTGATCAAGGAACGCAGAGATTCAGACTGAGTCTCTCCATCCTGATCCGCCAGTTCCGGCTGATCTTCCCCGAGGCTCTCATCGATTTCTGAATCGACTCTCTGGAAATGGAGCTCTTCATGTCGGCTTTCCAGCCAGGGGATGAACTGGGCATCAATAACGGTTTCCGCCATCAGAACTTCATTGCCCTGGTTGGTCCAGAGGTTCAAGGCACCGGCCTGGGAGACCTCATCGGTGCAATAAAGGATCTTCGACTCTCCGGAATTGAGCCGACTGCGATACCCCTCAAGAGTTGTGTAATTCTTGTCACCAGCTGAGATGAGATCAACGTCGTTGTTTTCTTGCTCAGATGTTGATTTTCCGGTGGTTCCAAAAAGGATCAGATTTGCAACCTGATCTGCAAATTTCTCATCCTCCATGGCACCTATTTTCACAAAGGGAGCCAGGGACTCCCAGGCCTCGGCATAGGCGGAAGGGTCGTCTTCCTTGAGAGTCCGTATCCGATCAGCAATCTTCTTGGAAACGAAACTACCAATCGAACGAACCCGTCGATCAGTCTGCAGGGCACTGCGGCTGACATTGAGCGGGATATCCGGTGAATCAAGAACTCCTCGCAAGGGCAATAAATAGCGGGGGACAACTTCCTTGATCGAGTCGCTGACGAAGACCTGGTTGCAATAGAGCCTGATTTCGCCTTTCTCCCAGTCAGCACGTCCAGTTAGTCTGGGGAAATAGAGGATTCCCTGAAGGTTGTAGGGATAATCGGTATTCAGATGAACCCATAGGAGGGGATCACCCTGAAAAGGATATAGGTAATGGTAGAGATCAATATAGTCTTGATCCTTAAGTTCGCGAGGATTTTGGCGCCATGGTGCTTGCCTTTTATTGACAGTCTCACCTTCGAGCTGAACCTGTACTGACATGAAATCGCAGTATGTTGTAATCATATTGCGTATTCTTGTTGGCTCGATGTATTCCATTTCATCTTCCATCAGATGAAGGATCACATCCGTTCCCGGTTGGTCACGTTGGCCTGAATCAAGACTGAAGTTTGGAGAACCATCACAACTCCAGTGCACGGCCTCACTGTCTGGACGTGCGGACTTTGTAATCAGCTCTACCTGGCTGGCAACCATGAAGCTGGAGTAGAAGCCCAGACCGAAATGGCCGATGATGGCATCGTCTTCCTGTTTGTATTTCTCTAGGAAGTCCTCCGCACTGGAGAAGGCAACCTGATTGATATAGCGCTTCACTTCCTCCGCCGACATGCCAATGCCGTTGTCGGTAATGGTGAGTGTCTTGGCTTCGCGATCGATGCGGATGTTGATCAGGCCTTCATCACCCTCACTGCAATCACCGGCCATGGCCGCCATGCGCCGCTTATTGATCGCATCAACACCATTGCTGACCAGTTCTCTGAGAAAAACTTCGTGGCCTGAGTAAACAGCTTTCTTGATGATCGGAAAGATGTTCTCGGTATGGATCTGAATCTGTCCCTGCTCGGCTTGAACCACTGAACTCTTAGGCGTTGTGACTACCAGAATCACCTGTTGACATGCACCTCGCCAAGGTCTGGCGTGGGCAGAAAACCCAACCTTCCGGGAGGACACCTGCCCGGAAGCGACGCTGGGAGTTGCTCAGTGATCAGTGACCACAGGCCTCAGTGCCGTTGGGGATCCCTCTCAGTCCAACCAGTCGAGCTCCCTGCAACCTCTCATCGCCAGAAGGGTTCCGGCTGATTGAATGTCTGCACAGGGGGCAAATTCGACGACGGCCCTTCTGCCTTGCTGATGGAGGGCCCGCTGGCGTTTGAACGCCTGCTCCAGAGAGTTTTTGGCGCTGAATGCCACAAGTGTTGCGCTGCAGCTTTCCGGTGGGTTCAGCTGACCGCTCAGCAATTCTCTGATCGCATCAATGGCGAAGCTGAATCCAGCGCCGCCAGCGTCGGAGGCCTCGGCGCCAAAGCGAGCCACGAGGCCGTCGTAGCGACCGCCGCGGGCGATCACCACCGGTGCTGAATCCCCCTGACAGACGAGTTGGAAGACAAGGCCATTATAGAGCTCAAAATGGGGATGGAAGGTGGGGTCGAGCTGGAGGCAGATGCCCTGCTCAGCCGCCAAGGGGAGCAGCAGTTCAAATAGCCGCTGAAGATTTTCAAGGGCTGGCTGGCTGCCGAAGGTTTGCATCAAAGAGGCGAGCACTTTTTCCGGTTCCCCGCGTTGGTCGAGCATCTCGACCAGACGCTGATAGTCGGGCAGAGGCAGGTTGAGTTGCTCAAGGGCGAAGCGATCAAAGTGAACCAGGGCTGAACGGATGGCTTCACGCTGATGCTCACTGCAGGATGAAAGGATCAGGTCCATCACACCTGTATGACCGATCAGCAGGCTCGGTTGCTGTTGCGGACTCAGGGGCAGGGTCTCCACCGCTTCGATCAGCAGCGAGAGCAGCTCCATCTCAGCGCTGATGTCCTTGACACCGAAGAGTTCAACCCCGCTCTGCAGGGTTTCCTCGATCGACAAGCCACCTTCATCAGCGAAGTGACTTTCAAAAACTGTGCCTGAGGCCCAAAGGCGCAGTGGACGGGGCCGTTGGCCGAGACGGGTTCCGGCTGACCTGGCGATCGAAGCCGTCATCTCAGGACGAAGACCAAGGGGGTCATCAGCCACAAGCCGGACGATGTCGCGACTGTCGATCGCCCCACCTGCCATCAGTGTGTCGAGTCGTTCGACCCTTGGCGGAGAGACCTCGTCATAACCCCAAAGGCGATAGACGGTTGCCAGCTGTTCCCGCAGTTGGTGGTTGGTCTCCACCTGCTGGGGGTTCAGATCACGTGCACCCGCTGCAGGTTGCAGCCCCATCCCAGTTTGATCAGTGTGATCTCAGGATCCCACGCTACCCAGCTCCGGGGCTCCGTAGCTGCTGCCCTCCAGGGGGTGAACCCTGTCGAGGGCAGCGATCAGTTGAGCCTGTAAATCCTTGCTGCAGGCCAGGACTCGGCCGCTTCTGATCTCAAAGTCGCCCCCCTGATAATCACTCACAACCCCACCGGCAAGGTCAACGAGTGCAACACCTGCGGCTAAATCCCAAGGTGACAGACCCCGCTCCCAGTAACCATCGACTCGCCCGGCGGCGATGAAGGCGAGATCCACGGCAGCGGCGCCACCTCTGCGCACGCCCCGGGTTCGATGGGTCAGCCAGCAGAATTCCCCGTAGTTGTTGTCCAATCGCGTCTGTCTGTCGTAGGCAAAACCGGTGACAAGCAGAGACTCCTTGAGTTCGGAACAGCTTGTGACACTGATGGGGGTTTCATTGCAGAAGGCACCTTTGCCAGGACATCCCCAGTAGGTCTCCTTGAGAAAGGGCACATCAACGGCACCGAGGATTGGCTGGTCATTCCAGGTCAGTCCGATGGAGGTGGCAAAAAATGGATAGCCGTGGGCGAAGTTTGTGGTGCCATCGAGGGGGTCTAGGCACCAGCAGAAGGGATTCTGTTTTCCCCGAACGCCACTTTCCTCAGCAAGCACCGCCAGTTCAGGGGTTTCCTGATGGAGGAAGGCCAGCACGGCCTGCTCAGCTGCAAGGTCAGCGTTGGTGACCAGATCTCCCACACGACCCTTGCTCTCAATGCTGCTG
>DASCPR010000171.1:0-2816 GCA_036012625.1 Prochlorococcaceae cyanobacterium Fu_MAG_50 | reverse complement strand
TCGCCTTATCAATCTTTGAATCATCCTTCAAGCCTTGTTGATCAGGGCTGTGCCCACCTATGGACAAGCCCTCCGGTGTTCCATCAAGAAATCCCTGCTGATTATCCCAGCGACCTTCATTCCTTGCGGCTACGAAGGCGTCCATAAAGCGCAGATCCGTGAATGCATCACGTCCGTAAATGACCTTGCCGTTGTAAACCTCACTGCAATCCTTGTTGACAAATCGTGGCGTAAGTGCGGCGCCGCCAAGGATCACAGGAACATTGATCTGTGAATCATTGAATGCCTGAAGGTTATCTTTCATGAATGCGGTTGACTTGACAAGAAGGCCGCTCATGGCGATGCAATCAGCCTGGTGCTCCTTTTGCGCTTCAATGATTGCCCCAACCTCTTGCTTGATGCCGAGGTTGATGACATCATAGCCATTATTTGTGAGAATAATATCAACCAGATTCTTGCCGATATCATGTACATCACCCTTTACTGTTGCGATCAAAAATTTTGCTTTTGCAGCTCGCTTGCCTTCCGTGCTTTCCATGTGTGGCTCAAGGAAAGCCACGGCTGATTTCATCGTTTCTGCAGATTGCAGGACGAAGGGAAGTTGCATCTTGCCTTCGCCAAAAAGTTCACCAACGACCTTCATGCCATCCAAGAGAAATGTATTGACTATTTCAAGTGGCTCATAGTGTTTGAGGCCTTCGGTAAGCGTCTCATCGAGACCGATGCGCTCACCATCAATGATGTGTTGTTTGAGTCTTTCTTCAACCGGCAGATCGGCGAGGGAGGGGCCGGATGCCCTTGCCTCCTTTGTGCTCACACCCTCAAAGGCACTGGTGAGAGTCGTTAGTGGATCATAGGTACAGACTTTGCCTTCAAATCCACGTTTGTCGTAAATCAAGTCGCGACAGATCTTCTGATGCTCTTCGCTGACTTTGATCAGAGGAAGTATTTTTGCCGGCGACACAATCGCGGCATCCATACCAGCCTCACAACAATCATGAAGGAAGACGGAATTCAGTGTGATCCTGGCAGCTGGAGACAATCCAAAACTTACATTTGATACACCAAGTAGAACATGCACTTCAGGAAGTTCTTCTCTTATCTGACGAATCGCCTCAATCGTTTCCAGCCCATTTCTGCGATCCTCCTCGATACCGGTAGAGATCGGCAGGGCTAAGGGGTCGTAGAAGATTTCATGGGCGGGAATACCAAATTCAATGACGTCGCGGTAGGCGCGTTTGGCAATCGCAACCTTCTTCTCAGCCGTTCTCGCCATGCCTTCCTCATCAATCAAGCCGATTACAACTGCTGCGCCGTAATCTCGGGCCAGCTTCAGAACCTGCTGGAAACGATCATCCCCGTCCTCATAATTTGTTGAATTAAGAATACATTTCCCGCCGGCCACTTTGAGGCCGGATTCCATCTTCTGCCATTCCGTCGAATCAAGCATTAATGGCAAATTCACATTGGTGACCAAACGGCTCACCAGTTCATGCATATCTCTTTCGCCATCGCGGCCTACATAATCAACATTCACATCGAGAATATGGGCATTTTCTTTGACTTGCCCCCTGGCGACAGACACAAGACCATCCCAGTCCTCTTCATTAAGAAGTTCACGTACTTTTCTTGAGCCACTGGCATTCAGTCGTTCGCCAATGATCAGGAAGGAATTCTCCTGGTAATAGGGAGTTGTTCCATAGATTGATGCTGCTGCGGGCTCATACCCCAGCCGATCCCTGTTATTCAATGTTCTGCGGATCTGGCGCTCAGCAGGTTTCAACTCACTCGATAATTCAGCCAATGCCGCGATGTGATCAGGGGAGGTGCCGCAGCATCCACCGATCACCTGAACGCCGAGGTCTTCAACGAAGTGCATCAACTGCATCTTCAATTCAATCGGTTGAAGCCGGTAATGGGCAACGCCGCCAACGTTTTCCGGCAGTCCGGCATTGGGGATGCAGCTGACCGTGAACGGTGAATGTTCTGAGAGATAGCGGATGTGCTCCTTCATCTGCTCCGGGCCCGTGGCGCAGTTCAGGCCGAGGATGTCGATCGGGAAGGGTTCAAGAATCGCCACAACTGCGGCGATATCAGATCCCACCAGCATCGTTCCAGTGGTTTCCATCGTCACTGAGACCATCAGGGGCCGCCGTTCACCCGCCTTGCTGAAGGCGGCTTCGATACCCCGCAGTGCCGCTTTGATCTGCAACACGTCCTGACAGGTTTCAACGATGAACAGATCAACATCACCGGCCAGCAGACCCTCGGCCTGCTCCTGAAAGGAGGCCTGCATCGTTTCGAAATCGATGTGGCCGAGGGTCGGCAGCTTTGTTGTTGGCCCCATCGATCCAGCCACAAAGCGAGGCTTGGATTCGCTGCTGTAGTCCCGCGCTACAGCCTTGGCCAATTCCGCGGCCCGTTGATTGAGCTCGAAGGCCTCCGACTCAAGCCCGTATTCACACAACACGATCGAGGCGGCGCCGAAGGTATCTGTTTCGATCACATCGCAACCCGCCTCAAGAAAAAGACGGTGAACGGCCTGAACGGCATCAGGACGTGTCTTGACCAGATTTTCGTTGCAGCCCTCGAGGTCAGCACCACCGAAATCATCAGCAGTGAGGTCAAGCTGCTGCAGGGATGTTCCCGTGGCCCCGTCAAAGACAATCACCGGACGGTCACTGGAGTGAAGTCGGGCCAGAAAGGCCGATTGGATAGGGCTGCTCTCCACTCCGGCCTTCATCGGGTTTTCCGCGCTACAAAGCGCGAATCCTAAAGGCCAGCAGCTGATTGACGAACCACTGCTGCAGGATTAA
>DASCPR010000170.1:0-2538 GCA_036012625.1 Prochlorococcaceae cyanobacterium Fu_MAG_50 | reverse complement strand
TTCCGGATCCTCTGCCAGTGCTCGTACGATTTGATTAAAGAATTTGGAATGTATATCATCAGCCTGCTTAGGTGGAAGTTCTAGCACACCAATTCGCTCACATGCATTTCTAAGCTGCAGGTAAAGGGTTTGAAGTGTGAAAAAATAACCAGGTCCTACAGCCCCTATGGCTTCAGCCAGTGTTCCATTTTTAAGCAAAGAGATAAACCCTTCACGCCACTTCAAAGCATTGAATGAATCCCCAGAGCTATTCTGCATGACTGGATCAAAAACCTGATGCAATTGACGCATCAATTCGGGATAAGTGCGGCCATTGTCTGAGGAATTTCCCCAGCCTGGCAATTCAAAGAGTTGCTGACGTTGCAAGGGTTGATCGAGACGTGTGGCCAGGATCGCCAGGAAAAGTGGTAGCTGATTTAAAAATACATTCTGCTCCATAAGCAAACGCTTTATAGCACCTCTGGAATCTGGCAATTTTCCAGATTCCAGTGCGTAGAGATGTGGATGCTGCATGGACTTGTGCAGCCTTGATTCAAGCAGCATATCTGTCATGAATGCTTCAGAATTACGCAAAACCTTCCTGGTATTCCATGAACGACTTCTCCTTATTAATTCAAGGGTATCGACAAGCTGCATTAGCAGGTCAGGGTATTCACTAAGATAACGAAGAGTTGGCGCCCTGGGCACCTCTAAAGCTTCAGCATTCTCTACAGCAATAACGTCAGCACTGCGTGGACAATTTTCAAGGAAGGCCATTTCTCCGACAATTCCACCGCTGCAAATGTAGGTTAGCGAAACAGGATTATCAACAGCAAATAAGCCGCTTAAAACCAAGAAGAAGCTGGTATGTAATTCCCCCTTACGAATCACGTAATCACCTCGTTTGAAGGATCTCCATTGGCCTAGATGTTGAAGTTTTTTTCTTAAGTCTAAAGGCAGCTGACTGAGAAGAAGGCGATTATGCCCAACGCCAACAAGGGCCTCAATGAATTCACTTAGCAGCAGGGGCTTAGAATTAAGTCTTTCAAAAACCAACCCGCGATCAAGCGCAAGTACAGTACTATCGATTCTGCCTTTTACATCTGCAGTTCGGGGCAGATTTTCAAGAAAACCTACTTCCCCAAGCACATCACCGGACTTCAATATTATAGTTTTACCACCAGTTTCCACGCTGAGTTCACCACTGAGAATTATATAAACTGTTCGTTCCAGTCTACCACGTTCAATAAGAAGCTGATCGGTTTTAATTCTTTCACGAACACCGCAACTCTGCAGGTGCTCCTGAAGTTCTACAGATAGCTGCTTGTAGAAGCTCATGCAGGCCTGAATCTCGCAGTAAACGCATCAACGGGCGATTTGAAAGGCATCAGCACAACGCAAAAACATCGACCAGGTTCATATTCACTCATGTTTTTGCTGGGTTTGCAAACCTTCTTTAGCAGGTTTCAGTACATCCGCGAAGGTACAAATCTTCCTTTTTTTGAGGGATGGTGACTCCCAACCTAGCCGTGCTGGGCAGGCATCGATCGATCTCCACTCGAGCATTGCCCTCAACTGATCACGGCTTGAGCTCAGACCTGCCTGAAGCTGAACGATTTTGCCACGATGAACCACGAGTCGCCCAAAAACGCTCTCAGCCCCTAAGAACCTAAATTTGTTCTGGTCAGTGGCATGCGTGAGCCTGATCAGTCATCTGCAGACACACCACGAGCCCTGCAAGACCTAAAAAGCAAAAATCAACACCAAACACCACCAACAACCACAAAAGACCTGATGGAGCCCCGCAGAGCCAACCTCATCGATCAGCTCAGTTTCAATGAAGCCGGGCTGATCCCAGCGGTGGCCCAGGACTGGCTGGATGGAGCTGTGTTGATGCTGGCCTGGATGAACCGTGCCGCCATTGAACAAACCCTCGCCACCGGTGAGGTGCATTACTGGAGCCGATCCCGCCAGGAGCTCTGGCACAAAGGGGCCACCAGTGGCCACACCCAGATTCTGCGTGGACTCCGCTTTGACTGCGATGCTGATGTGCTGCTGCTCACGATTGAACAGACCGGCTCAGTCTCCTGTCACACCGGCGCACGCAGCTGTTTTTTTGAGTCTGGAGCTGAACGCTCATCGGCAGAGGCCGAGTGTCTGCCTCCCCCTGCAGACGCCTGCAGTGAACTGTTCAGAGTGTTAGAGCAGCGCCGGGACCAGCCGGAACAGAACAGCTACACCAATCGCCTCCTCGCAGGGGGGGACAATGCAATCCTCAAGAAGATTGGCGAGGAGAGTACGGAGTTCGTGATGGCCTGCAAGGACGATGCCTCTGCAGAGATCGCCGGCGAAGCCGCTGATCTGATCTTTCACCTTCAGGTTGCCCTCGCTCACCATCGCGTCAGCTGGAGAGAGGTTCTGGAGGTGCTCGCCCAGCGACGAGGCGCACCACGTCGCGGCTGATCCCAGGTCGCTGCCATGAGCCAGTGATCAATCCGGCCAATGATCAATCCGGCCAGAGATCAATCCGGCAACGGGCTGCCGAAACCGCCAGGCTGC
>DASCPR010000169.1:0-2547 GCA_036012625.1 Prochlorococcaceae cyanobacterium Fu_MAG_50 | reverse complement strand
ATCACCGGGGATCAGCCCAGGGCTATCACCCCGAGAGATCTGACGCAAATGCTTCCGCCTCCAGCTTGCTCACCTGCCAGGCCAGGCCGAAGTGTGCGGCCAGAGAGTGGCGCAGCAACGGTTGCACATGGGCAACCGTCAGCCCTGGGATCCAGGCACTCAAACGCCCCACCGAGCGACCCGTGAGGCCACAGGGCACCACCTCGGCAAAACCGTTCAGATCACAGTCAACATTCAGGGCCAGACCGTGCTGGGTGACCCAGCGGCGGCAGCCCACACCAATGGCAGCCACCTTGTGACCCTCCAACCAGAGACCCGTCAGGCCTGGGATCCGTTCACCCTTGAGCCCCAGAACAGCAAGCACATCGATCAACACCTCCTCCAGGCGACGCAGATACCAATGGAGATCAGGCTGATGACGGCGCAGATCAAGCACGGGATAAACCACCAGCTGTCCGGGGAGGTGATGGGTCACCTCGCCACCGCGATCAATCCGATGCAGAGGGGCGGGTGGATCCGCTGAATCAAAGCCGAGAAAAGCCTCGTCAGCCCCGCGTCCGAGGGTGTAGCAGGCCGGATGCTGCAGCAGCCAAACCGCCTGCGGCGCCTGGGGATTCTCAAGCAACTTGACCTGCCATTGCCGTTGCCAGTGCCAGGCAATTTGAAAGGGCACCTGCTCAGGGGGCTCAAAACAGATTGCCGCTTGAATGTTTGCCGAAACCGAGGCCTCTTCTAGTTTGTCGTTATCACCCGGCACCGAACGTTGCCATGAAACTGCTGATCCATGGTCGCAATCTTGAGCTCACGCCCGCTCTGCGCGAATACACGCAGTCCAAACTCGAGCGTGCAATCCAGCATTACGACGACATGGTGAAGGAGGCAGACGTGCATCTCTCTGTCGCCCGCAACCCAAGAGTGCCTGAACAAACTGCCGAGGTCACTGTCTTTGCTAACGGCACAGTGATCCGAGCCCAGGAACGCAGCCAGAACATGTACGCAAGCATTGATCTGGTTGCCAGCAAGCTCGGACGCCAGCTACGTCGTTTCAAAGAGCGTCACAGCGACCATCACCACAGCCATGGCCATCGAGCCTCCCTCACACCCGCCACTGAGGCGGTGACCAATGACGAGCCCGTGGATGGCTCCCTGCTTGATGGCAAAGAGGCCCATCTGCCTGAACCAGGCGTGCGGCGCAAATACTTCTCGATGCCAGGGATGAGTCTGGATCAGGCCAGGCATCAACTGGATCTGATTGACCACGACTTCTATCTGTTCAGAGACGAGGAAAGTGGTGAACTGCAGGTGATCTACCGACGCAACCATGGTGGCTATGGCGTGATCCAGGCTCGCGACTGATCCCTTTCAACCGCTCCATGACCGGCACCTCCAAGCTCGCCGAACGACCTGATCTCGCCCCACTGATCCATCAGGCGGTTCTGGATCCTCACCTCTCCGAGCTGGATCTCGCTGATGCCTGTGATGCCGCCCGCCATTTCGGCTTCGGCGGCATCTGCAGCCATCCCAACAGGCTCTCACTGCTGCGCCAGCGACTAGGACCTCCCGGCACAACAGCCCTGATCGCCGTGATCGCCTTCCCCTTCGGGGCCATCCCCGCTGAATTGAAGCGGGCGGAAGCCGAATGGGCGGCGGCTCAGGGGGCGGAGCAACTGGATGTGGTGGCTGACTTCGCAGCCCTCGCGGACCAACGGATCGAGAGCTTCGCCGAGGAACTGGCAAGCATCTGCGCACTGGGTCTACCCGTGCGCGCCGTGCTGGACATGAACCGTCTGCAGGAGGAGTCCCTTGCTCTGGCGGTGGATGCAGCTATCGATGCCGGCGTCTGTGGTCTGCAGAGCGGCAACGGTTTCGGCGCTGCCGTCACCTCCCTGAAGGTTCAACGGCTGTCAAGGCTTGCCCGAGGCCGTTGCGCCATCAAGGCAGCCGGAGGACTGGATGAACTGAATCTGGCCCTGGACGTTGTTGAGGCAGGTGCGACTCAGCTCGGCACCAGCCGCGGCCCGGCGCTGATGCAGGCCTTGCGTCGGGGCGAGATGTGACCGGGGAACGCCGCCTTGAAGGGCTCGCACTCAAGGTCGGTCCGCTCGGCGAACAGGATCGGCTGCTGACTCTGCTCAGTGATCAGGAGGGGTTGATCAGACTTGCCGTGCCAGGGGCCAGACGACCACGCAGCGCGCTGGCAGCAGCGGTGCCATTGACGATGCTGGAGCTGCAGGTGAGCGGTCGCCGTGGTCTGGCTCGGGTGAGGCAACTGAAGGTCCTGCACAGTTTCAACGGCGTGGGGAAGCAACTTGAATCACTCGCTGCGGCCCAGGCCCTTGCCGAGCTGAGCCTGATATTGATTGCCGGTGAAGATCCCCAGCCTGGCCTGCTCAGCACCGTGCTGCTGCATCTCACACGGATTGAAGCCCTTGGCCAGCTCACGCCTCCAGAACCTGAGACGACAATGGCCAGCTGCGTACAGGCCTGTGTTCACCTGCTTGCGCTCGGCGGCTATGGATTACCCGTGCAGGAATGCTGCCTGACAGG
>DASCPR010000168.1:0-1880 GCA_036012625.1 Prochlorococcaceae cyanobacterium Fu_MAG_50 | reverse complement strand
TTTGATTTCGCAGAAGTAATGTTGCCCCTGTCTACGGACAAATTCTTCAACGATGGTTGAAGTTTTCATTGGTTTTGGCTGGTAGTGATGGTTGCCCCTCCTGGACATCCACACACTCGTTCAATCATTCAGTGCTGGTTATGACGCCCCGCAAGAGTTTCTGTGATCCTGGTCACGCCAGCAAGCATGGTCCGCCAAGACGACAGCACTGGATCCCAACACTGATCGGGCAGCATTGGTGTTGAGACTATTTCAACCTTCAAGGTCATGGCTGCAGAGCTCGAGGAAAATCCCAGCGGCCCCAAGTGGTTCGTCAAGGGGGATGTGGATGGCTTCCTGGGGCTGGGGCTCGACAATCTGATCCAGATCCTGCTGATCCTCGGGCTTTGCCGAGGCGTGCTCGGCTACTCGGATGGGCTGGTGTTTGGCACGATCCTTCCCGCCACAGGCTTGAGCCTGCTGATCGGCAACATCGCCTATGCACGTCAAGCCCATCGCCTCGCAAGCCTTGAAGGCCGGGACAATCGCACTGCCCTGCCCTCTGGAATCAACACCGTGAGCCTGTTCGCCTATGTGTTCCTGGTGATGCTGCCTGTGAAACTGAGTGCCCTTGGTCAGGGCCTCGATGAAGCAAGCGCCGTACGTCTCTCCTGGCAAGCGGGAATGGTGGCCTGCCTTGGCTCCGGACTGATTGAATCAACAGGTGCATTCTGTGCAGATGTGCTGCGACGCTGGCTACCACGCGCCGCGTTGCTCTCCACCCTGGCCGGGATCGCACTGGGGTATATCGCTCTGGGATTTCTGCTGCGAACCTATGCCTATCCGGTGGTGGGCCTCACGGTTCTGGCGATCATTCTGGCGACCTATTACGGCCGCCTGAAGCTGCCGATTCCAGGCGGCCTCCTGGCCGTGCTGGTTGGAGTGGCCCTGGCCTGGGGCACAGGTCTGATCAGCAGCGACGCCAATCTCTGGAGCCAGGAAGCCAGTCAGATAGGACTGAGACTCCCCCATCCGGAGTTGTTGAACCTCTGGCAGGCCCGTGGCCAGCTTCTGCCCTGGCTTGGCGTGATTTTGCCAATGGGCCTCTTCAACGTGCTTGGTTCACTGCAGAACATTGAAAGTGCCGAGGCCGCTGGCGATTGCTACCCGGTGCGCAGCTCTCTACTGATCAATGGAATCGGGACCATCGTTGCCGCAGGTCTGGGATCCTGTTTTCCAACAACCATTTATATCGGCCATCCAGCCTGGAAGGAGATGGGTGCGCGCATCGGTTACTCCTGGCTGAATGGCCTGGTGATCGCGAGTGGCTGCCTGCTCGGTCTGTTTGGTTTGATCGCACAGCTGGTGCCGATCGAAGCGGGCATGGCGATCGTGCTCTACATCGGCTTGGTCATTGCTGCCCAGGCCTTCCAGGCAACACCAAGCTCCCATGCTCCTGCGGTGGCCCTTGGTCTGCTGCCGGGGCTTGCCGGTTGGGGGGCGATGTTGCTTAAAGCAGGTCTGCGGGCGGGGGGAGCCGGCAGCAATGGGGAGCCCTTCAGTGTTGATCTTCTCGAGAAGCTTCGACAGGCTGACGTTTGGGCGAGTGGAGCCTTCGCCCTGGAGCAGGGACAGATCATCACCGCCATGCTGCTGGCCGCCATGTTGGTTTATGTGATTGAGAAGCGATTCCTGGCTGCCAGCCTGATCACCGCTGTCGCTGCATCAATCTCCTGGGTCGGAATCATTCACGCCTGGCGATTCACGCAAGCTGATGTGGTGCTTCAGATCGGCTGGGGAGTCGGTCGTTCATGGGCCATGGGTTATCTGTTGATGGCTTTGGTGTTTCTTGCTGCAGGTCTGCTTTCACGATCACAACAACAGGGTTAAGCACTGACAGG
>DASCPR010000167.1:0-2767 GCA_036012625.1 Prochlorococcaceae cyanobacterium Fu_MAG_50 | reverse complement strand
AAAATTACCCTCGTCTCCCATTAAGTAGACTTGGGTCGAGAAAGATGATTGACTATTGCGGTTTGAGAGCCCTGAGCCTCCTGAGCCTTGTAGGAAGTTAAAAGAGCTATAATTACTTGTTTCATCTGGTCGCCTAAATCTTTTGTTGTCTTTATTGCTGTTCAGCCAATCCAGTGGGTCACGCACAATTCGGTTAATCTCCGTCGTCGTTGGCAGTAAGTTGCTCGTTCTCAGTGTGGTGATAACTGTTGAGGCAATCTGCCCGTCAAAGAACTGGCCAGAGCCATGGCCACCAATGTAGAATTTCCCCTCATGTGTTTGTCCATCATTCAGGCCATTATTTGACCATGTCCCCGTTGGGGTTGTAACATCATCATCAGTTTCAAGATTGACCAGGCGCAGGCGGAATCTACTGTAGGCATCATCAGCGTTATAACCACTACTTCCACCCCAGCACTTGCCATTATAATCAATATAAAATCCCCACCATTTTGAAGAATCGGTAAGAGTAAAGTCAGATGTCCATTGAAGTTTTGCATTATTATCGCCATACTCAAAGACTATTTGGCCAAGGCTATTAATTATCAGGCTGATGTTGCTGTAGTTTCCAGTTGTTTCCAGCTGACCCCAGATGAGTTGATCCGTGCCCGGCAGATCACTCCTGAACACGCTGGCTGTAGCCCAGGGCTTTCCGTTAGAGGATGCTCTCGATGAGCCAGGATTATTAGTTGCCGTGGATCCTCGACGCAGTGGATTGTCTTTATTCCTATTTTTTTTCTTGACTAAGTACTCATTTGTGCCGTCGAGGTTGATCGCCTTCGTCCAGTTGGTTGTGAAGGTCGAGAATTCAACGTCTATTGATTGGTTGTTGACTTCAATAACTCCATGATCATTCTCGGCATTGAGCTGATTTAATTCTTCTGTGCTGATTGCACCTTGACTGAGCAGTAATGCAAAGGCTTCCCCTTCATCACCAGGCGTGTCGCGTTTGTTGATCAGTGAGTCGAGGTGATGTCCGAACTCTTCGGTGAGCACAAAGAGAACCTGCTCAGTGCTGCTTCTCTGCAGCCAGTCCTGATTGATGTAGATGGTTTGGCTGCTGGCGGCATAGGCTCCAGCAGCTGTCGGTAAGCTTTCTGCCGAGAGCAGTTCAATGGCAGGAAGGCCTTTGAAGGATCCGCTAGCGAGCTGTTGAATCAGCTCATTCAGTTCTGCAGGGGGGCGTTTGCGCGAAATGTGCAAGGCCTTTGAGGCGGCTTCCAGCAGCTTTCCATCGCCGGCCCAGCGCATTAATTCCGTGTGCCAAAGCCGCTGAATCCAGTCCAAAACTAGAATGAGCTATTACTAAGTTAAGCTTAAAAGCCTTGTGAGGCTTTGCCTTCATTTATAAGCACCTGTAATTACTAGACATACCATCATTTTATAGAATTTAAATATGCCAGTATTGACATACTCCGCTTATGAATTTATTATTTAGCTGTCTTATTGTTCGCGTATCAGTATATGGTTTTTAACTAAATCATCCATTGTTGGATTTTGGAAATATTTTCTTTGCTAATCATTACGCAGCCAGGTTGCGGAAGCGGGTGAACTGAGGTTCAAACAGCAGCTTCACCGTGCCCACCGGGCCATTGCGGTGTTTGGTCACGATCACTTCGGTGATGCCGCGATCTGCTGTTTCTGGGTTGTAGTACTCATCCCGATAGATCATCAGCACCAGGTCGGCATCCTGCTCGATTGATCCGGATTCCCTCAGGTCACTGAGCATCGGTCGCTTGTTTGTGCGTGACTCCACCCCCCGGCTGAGCTGGGAGAGGGCGATCACCGGCACATTCAGTTCCCGGGCCATGCCTTTAAGGGCTCTGGTGATCCGCGAGATTTCCTGGACGCGATTGTCGGGAGTTGAACCCTCCATCAGCTGCAGATAGTCGATCACCACCAGGCCTAACTCCTTTCCTTGCTCGGCCATCAATCTGCGGCAGAGGGAGCGCATCTCAAGCACGCCGGAATTGGGCTTGTCGTCGATGTAGATCGGCAGCTGCCCGAGGGTGTTGATGCCCTGGCCCAGCAGTGGCCATTCCTCCTGCTGAAGTCTCCCCGTGCGTAGACGACCGGCTTCAATGCCAACCTCCATGGAGAGGAGGCGGTAGGTGAGTTGTTCCTTGCTCATCTCCAGGCTGAACACACAGACCGGCAGGCTGTGGAGCTGGGCCACGTTCTTGGCGAGATTGAGCACGATCGAGGTTTTGCCCATGGCCGGCCGACCGGCGACGATGATCAGATCACTGCGCTGCAGCCCCTGGGTCATCGCATCGAGGTCGTAGAAATTCACCGGGATGCCCGCAACGGAGGTGCCCAGTGAGCGGCTTTCAATTTCGTTGAAGGTACTGGTGAGAATCTCCGCGGTGGGAGTGAGGCCTTTGGAGGGTTTCTCCTGGCTGATCGCAAAGATCATCTGCTCGGCTTTGTCGAGCACTTGCTCCATCGGCAGGCTCTGGTCAAAGCCCAGCTGGATCACATCGTTACCGGAGCGGATCAGCTGACGACGCAGGAACTTGTCCATCACCAGGCGTGCCACCTGCTCGATCGAGGCCGTTGAGGCCACCCGTTCCACCAGTTCAACGAGCCTGCTGCTGCCACCCACCTTCTCGAGGGAGCTGGTATCCGCCAGCCAGGCCGTCATCGCTGTGAGATCCGTGGGTTTGCCCTGGCTGTGCAGCATCAGGGCTGTTCGGAAGATCTCCCGATGGGCATTGAGATAGAAGGC
>DASCPR010000166.1:0-2295 GCA_036012625.1 Prochlorococcaceae cyanobacterium Fu_MAG_50 | reverse complement strand
TCAATAACCCTCTGAATCAAGTCAAGTTCCACCTGTCCCCTCAACCCACCAAGCAAGACCGATGCATATTCTCAAGAAGCCCGATCTTGATGATCCAAAGCTCAGGGCCAAGCTGGCCAAGGGGATGGGACACAACTATTACGGTGAGCCTGCCTGGCCCAATGATCTGCTCTACATCTTCCCGGTGGTGATCATGGGAACCACGGCCTGCATCGTTGGGCTTGCTGTTCTTGATCCGGCAATGCTGGTTGACAAGGCTGATCCTTTTGCCACACCTCTGGAAATTCTGCCCGAGTGGTATCTGTACCCTGTTTTCCAGATCCTCAGAGTTGTTCCCAACAAGCTGCTTGGAATTGCCATTCAGACCTTGATCCCCATCGGTCTGATGCTTATTCCATTCATTGAAAGCTTCAACAAGTTTCAGAATCCATTCCGAAGGCCCGTCGCAATGGCTGTTTTCCTCTTCGGCACTCTGATCACGATTTATCTGGGCATTGGTGCCGCACTTCCTATTGATAAATCTTTGACTCTTGGTTTGTTTTAGCTGATAAGCTCAGTTGAGTTGTTGTAAAAACCCGGCCTGAACAGGCCGGGTTTTTCATGTGCTGAAACTTCAGGATCAAAGCTCCAGATCCAGCATCATCACGTCATCAGGATTGACACGTAGAAAGTGGTGGAGGAGAAGGAATCCCACAATGGTCCAGGTCTGATAGGTCCTGGACTGTTGTCCAACCCAGGTGCCTGTTGGACCATCGAAATATTCAGCCCATTGCTGGCGGGGCAGCTGGTTGAGCTGGCTCCAATAACATTCTTCCAAAAGAGTTCTCATCTGTCCCATCAGCAATACATCTGCGTGGGGGTGGCGACGTTCATGGAGCAGGATCGAAGCCCCGAAAAACCAAAGCAAGCTGGGCCAATGCCCACCGTTGTGATAACTCCAGGGCCAGTTTTTAGGATCTGAGCCGGTTTTGTTATGCCATTCGACCCCATCCATGGGTGGGTGGCAGATTCGCATCGGCATCTGCGCCATCAGATTGTCTCTGTTGTGAAGCACCAGACGAAACAGAGCCCGTTGCTGTGGAGCTGTCAGTAATCCGAACAGGCAGGCCAGGGAATTGCCAAGGCTGTAGAAGCGAAAATCCGGACGTCCGGTTCGCATGTTGCCGATCAGGTACCCGCCCCTGTTCTCCAGCCAATCCTGTAACCAGTCTGGAATCACCTGGGGTTGAACGTTGAATTCGTTCTGGTACTGGTTGTCGCCATACTGCTCAGTCGGTCGTCGCCTCAGAACCTGCATCGTCTTGCTGGTGACCCAGTAGTGCTTGAGCAGAAACTGGCGCAGGTCATGCATCCATTGACGGGTCAGGATCAGGCGCTGATCAAGAAGGCGACTTTCATGGTTTTTGCGGCTTAGCTCCATCAGAGCCACACAGCTGCGCAGGGATGCATAGAGGAGCACTTCCACCTCAAGCGGCGCTCCCCACACATCCATGGGCCGATCAATCATGAAGGCGCAATCGGGCACAAACAGCACCGGAGTGCCTTCAAACGTGGGGTGCAAGACAAGATCCAGCAGCAGCTGGACGCCTCGTTGAACCTTCTGGCTGGCTCCGAACTCCTGGTCTTTGGCCCGTTTGACATAAAGCCAGCACAGCACTGGCCACCACAGGCTCGCGTCCACTGATGTGATCCTGCCGATGGACCTCTGCCCATAGTCAGCAATCAGGTCTCCCTGTTCCTCGACAAAACTTGTGGGAAAGACCCCGCGTGTCTGATAGGTGGTGCTCTGCAGATCCAGGCAGACACTCAGGAACTGCTTCACCTCGGCGTAACGCTTCTGGGTGAGCAGATAGATCATCACCGGCACGTTGTCCCGGAGGAAGACCTCTCCGTAGTTCAGGGCCTCGTCATGACGTGGATGCTCGAGAGCCGCGACGCTGCCGGCAATACTCCCTCCCACTTCGATCAGGGTTCGCTCGAAGTGCTCCTGGGCACGTTGAACGACCTGATCTTCCTTAGAGCTTGGTCTAACTCTTTGATGTTGCTGGCTGAAGCGTCCGGCCATGGCGCGCAAACCGATGCCTCTGGCTAAAAGCTATTGCTGCCAAGCATTTTCGCAATGGAAGCAACTCTTGAGATACGCCCGAAGGGTGAGAGGAGTTGCGCAAGGGAGGAGTAGTGGTTTATGTTGTTGGACTGCGCGGAAGGGCTGAGCCTGGAAGCGTGGGCCATCTGAGGAGTTCAGCGCGAGCTGAGGGTCTATAGATGGTGTGCTTACGAGCTGACAGGAGAGAT
>DASCPR010000165.1:0-2765 GCA_036012625.1 Prochlorococcaceae cyanobacterium Fu_MAG_50 | reverse complement strand
AAGAGATCTCGAAGCTGCTCAAAGAGGAAGAGAACATCGTCAATGGCAATGTGATGAATGGTGCCGGCTTCAATGGCTCCAGTCCTGATCAGGGGATTTTCTTCTTCGGCCTCAAGCCCCTTGAAGAGCGCAAAGGCGAACAGAACAGCGCTGCAGCGATCGTTGATCGCCTCAACGAAAAAATGCAAAGCCTCAGTGGTGGGCTTGTGGCTGCCTCTCAGCCACCTGCCGTTCCTGGATTTTCACCCCAAGGAGGCTTTTACTTCCAATTCAACGACCTCAGCAACGGCTCCTACAGCTTCAGCCAACTGGATGATCTGTCTGGAGAACTGATCAAGCAAGGCAACGCCAGCGGTTTGTTCTCCAAGCTGTATACCCAGTTCATTCCAAGTGCACCGGCATTTGGGCTCAAGGTCGACAGGGAAGTGATGGGGGCCCTGAATATCGACTATCAGGAGGCCATGAACACCATCTCTTCGTTGGCAGGTAGCAAATACTCGGGCCTCACCTATGAAAAAGGCCAGGTCCGCAATATCTATGTGCAATCTACGGCTGAACAACGCAGCCAGATTGACGACATCCTCAGTTATTACGTTCAAGATCGCGAGGGTGAACTTGTTCAGGTGGCTCAATTCGCATCAGCGGATCTGAGTAGTGCCCCGCCGATCATCAGTCACTACAACCTCTACAGAACAGTGCTGATCCAGGGGGCTCAAGCTATAGGCAAGAGCTCGGGTGAAGCGCTGACTGCGATTCAGAGACTGTTCAAGGAACAGAATTTCACCAACATCGGATCGGCTTTCACCGGCCTGGCAGCCCTGCAGCTCTCCGCAGGCAGCGCCGGCATCCTCGTCTTCGGACTCGGTGTGCTTGTGGTTTACCTGGTGCTGTCCGCCCAGTACGAGAGCTACATCACCCCAGTGATCATCCTGGCAACGGTGCCACTGGCCATGCTTGGTGCGATGATTTTCCTGGCGATTCGATCCATTGATCTGAATATCTATGCCCAGGTGGGCCTGGTCACCCTGGTCGGCCTGGCAGCCAAGAACGGCATCCTGATCGTGGAAGTCGCCGAACAGAAACTTGCAGAAGGGATGTCTGCCACTGAAGCGGTCACCGCCTCTGCTGAATCCCGACTCAGACCCATCCTGATGACCGCCATTGCGGCCCTGGCAGGTTTCCTGCCCCTTGTTGTGGCCAATGGAGCCGGAGCCCACAGCCAGCAATCCCTGGGGACCGTGATCTTCGGGGGTCTGGTGCTGGCCACAGTGCTCTCTCTCGGTGTGGTGCCGCCTTTCTATGTGGTGATCAAGAATCTTGAGGAGCGACTGTTCCCCAGCCCACAATCCGAGGGGAGTGAATCCACGTCATGACCTCAGCTGAGCTGATGATCTGGCAGTGGCAAGGCTTGGATGTGGCCTGGACACAGCGTTGCAACGGGCCGGATCCAGGCCAGTTTGCGACCGTTCTGATCCATGGCTTCGGAGCCTCCAAGGAGCATTGGCGGCATAACCAAGCCGTGCTCGCTGCAATAGCTCCCTGCTATGCCATCGACCTGCTTGGCTTCGGCGACAGCAGCCAACCTCAGGCCCGCTTGAAGCATGAAGCGCCTCAGCCAGGGACGCTGGCCTACAACTTTGAGACCTGGGGAACGCAGGTGGCTGATTTCTGCCGAGCCGTGGCAAAGCGGCCCGTGCTGCTGATCGGCAATTCGATTGGCGGAGGAGTTGCCCTTCGCGCTGCACAGCTGCTTGGCGAATCCTGCCAAGGCGTGGTGCTGATCAATTGCGCCCAGCGTCAGATGGACGACAAACGTCTCCCAGAGCAAACCAGCTGGATGCGCTGGAGCCGGCCACTGCTGAAGAGAATGGTTCGGCAGCGCTGGTTGAGCAGAAGCCTGTTTCGCAACGCGGCCCAACCCCATGTGATCCGGCGTCTGCTGAAGCAGGCCTATCCCAGCGGCAGCCATGTGGATGAGGAGCTTGTGACCCTGCTGCACGCTCCGACGCAACGAGCGGGGGCTTCAGAAGCCTTCCATGGGTTCATCAATCTCTTCGATGATCATCTGGCACCTGATCTGATGCAATCCCTGCAAGTGCCGGTTGATCTGATCTGGGGAGAGAAAGATCCCTGGGAAAGCCTGGAAGAAGCAAACAACTGGGCTGCATCCTTCAACTGCATTCGCTCTTTGAACGTGATCCCAGATGCCGGCCACTGCCCTCACGATGAAGCTCCGCAGGAGGTGAATGCAGTGTTACTAAGGATCCTGGAAAGCCACAGGCACTTACCAACAGCGTTCTAACTGCCAAAGGGTTGCCTACGTTTGGAACAGCCCAAGGAGTGCAAAACAGCCTTGTAAGCATCAAACAGCCGCGTCAATTTCAAACAAGATGGTAACTGTCAAGCAGCTCAAGCATCAAACAGCCTTATCAGTCTCAAACAGCCTTATCAGTGTCAAACAGCGACATAGGCCTCAACCGCATCACTGCGGCGACGCAAGCCATTCAGAGCATCCCTTTCAAGATTGCGAACGCGATCACGACTCATCTCGAGGATGCGGCCGATGCCCGTGAGGGTCATCGGCTCCTCACCGTCCATGCCATAGCGCATGCGCAGCACACGAACCTGCAGATCCGGAAGCTGATCCAGCATCGTGCCCAGATCCCCCTTCAGGCACTCCTCCTCCAGCTGCTCACTCGGTAGATCCCCCTCCCCTGAAAGCAGATCCAGCAGCGCCGTGTCATCGCCATCCCCCACCTTCATCT
>DASCPR010000164.1:0-4360 GCA_036012625.1 Prochlorococcaceae cyanobacterium Fu_MAG_50 | reverse complement strand
CGCCCTGGAGCTGCCCCAGCTGCAGCCGTAACTGCTCAAGCAGCTCCTCCTCCTCGACCAGGTCAAGACTGGCGAGATAGCGCCCGAAACTGCGTTCAACAAGTTCTCGGGCCTTGTTGAGATCATGACGCTGCAGCAGATTGAGCACCATCCCGTAACTCGGGGTGAACTGGCTGACCAGTGGGTCTGCCGGGCTGGTGGCAAGCTGCCCCGCCTCACGGACCCCCTCAAAGCGGCTCTGCACAGCCACCACATAGCCGATCGAATCCAGGCCCCGGCGCCCCGCCCGCCCGGCCATCTGCAGAAATTCGCTGGCCATCAGAGGCCGATGCCCCCTTTCCGTCCGCTTCGACAAAGCAGCGATCACGGTGCTGCGCGCCGGCATGTTGATGCCTGCGGCCAGGGTCTCCGTGGCAAACACCACCTTCACCAGCCCCTGCTGGAATAACTCCTCAATCAGCTCCTTCCAGGCCGGCAACACCCCCGCATGATGAGCGGCGATCCCCCGCAGCAGGGCATCGGCATGGAGTCCATCCCGCACAGCTTCGGGATTGGCTTCGCTATAGGCCTGCAAGCGGTTCTGAATGCGTTGCCTCTCTTCGTCTGAGACCAGACACTGCACACCCAGATCCCTCACGGCCTTATCGCAGCCGCGACGGCTGAAAATGAAATAGATGGCTGGCAACATCTGTCGATCGCCCATCTGAGCGACAACAAAACTGATCGGGGGCGGTTCAGGCTGAGGCGGTTTGGGGGAACGCCCCTTGCGCTTGTGTCCCTTGGGTGCTCTCCAGACCTTGCAATTCGGATGAAGCCCTGTGCCCTGCTCGTTCAGCAGGGGATGCAGCCCCTTTGCACTGCAGAAGCTGAACTGCAGTGGCACCGGCCTGTGATCACTGACCACCAGGCTGGTGGGACCATGCACCCGTTCAATCCAATCCGTCAGCTGCCCGGCGTTCTCCACCGTTGCCGAAAGGGCCACCAGCTGGACGCAGGGGGGACAGTGAATGATCGATTCCTCCCAGACGGTGCCACGCTGGGAATCATTCATGTAGTGGCACTCATCGAGCACCACTGCTTCCACATCCAGGAGCGGATCATCGTGCTGATCAGCCTCCGCATAAAGCATGTTGCGGAAGATCTCCGTGGTCATCACCACAATCGATGCTTCACGATTGACACTCAGATCACCGGTCATCAAGCCGACGTTCTCAGGCCCGAACTGCGCTCGGAAATCACGCAGTTTCTGATTGGAAAGTGCCTTGAGTGGTGTGGTGTAAAACACCTTGCGCCCATGGGCCATGGCCCTGTAAATCGCGTATTCGCCAACAAGGGTCTTGCCTGATCCTGTGGGTGCACTCACCACCACTGAATGTCCCTGGGTGAGGGCTTCAATGGCCTCCAGCTGAAAGTCATCCAGAGGGAAGGGGAAGATCGCGGCTGGATCGATGGCCTTCCCGGCGACGTCGTTGGATGTCGTGACCTGCGCCGCTGTGCTCATGCTTGGATCCTAAAGAGATCTTCACCACTTCACTCAGACCTGCACCCAGGCCTGCACCCAGACCGGCCTCTAAGCCGGGGGCTGCTCTGAACAAGCCGGCACCTCTACAGGGCGATGCCTCCAGAAGGCCGCCAGCAAACTTCCTGCAAGACAATTCATCACCGCCGACAGTGCACCAGGCAGAGCCGTGAGTGGGCTCATCAACCCTCCTGTTCTGGCAAGCACCACCGCCAACCCTGAGTTCTGCATCCCCACTTCAATGCTGACGGTGCGGCGAACCATCACCGGCTCCCCGGCCAGGGCCGTGAACCAGTAACCAAGCACAAAACCACCCGAATGCAGCAGCAGCACAGCCAGCAGCAGCAGGGGCCCTTGGCTGGTCAAAGACTCTCGCTGACTGCCCACAATGCTGGCCACAATCAGCACAATTGCGATCACGGCGATCGGCGGCATGACCGGTTCGACCCGCTGCGCAAAACGAGGAGTTACCACCTTGATCAACACCCCCAGGGTCACAGGGAACAGCACAACCTTCAGGACACTGGCAAACAGAGCCCAGCCATCCACAGGCACATAACGACCCGCCAGCCAGCTGGTCAGCAGTGGGGTGAGGATCACAGCCGCAAGCGTGCTGAACGTGGTCATCACCACAGACAGTGCCACATCCGCCCGACCGATCAGAACCACCACATTGCTGGCGGTCCCCCCCGGGCAGCAGCCCACAAGAATCAGTCCCACAGCAAGAGCTGGCTCAAGCCTCAGCGCCATGGCAATCAACGCTGCCAGACCAGGCATCACCAGGAACTGGGCGACAACACCTAAGACCGCAGGTCTTGGTCGCTTGAAGACGAACAGAAAATCTGCCGGCATCAAGCCGAGACCCATCCCCAGCATGATCAGGCCCAGTCCGTACTCGATCCAGGGGCCACTGAACCAGGTGAAAAGGCCTGGAAACAACATCGAGAGCCCTGCTCCCAGAAGTGTCCAGAGGGGAAAGAGCAGGGTGAAACCCTCGATGGACATCAATCCCCCACGGCAAGCTGATCATCCTGGGCGGTGACGGGCTTCAGACTGAAATCATGCACAACCCGCCGCCTTCCCGTCGCAGAAAGCTGCGCACCTGGACGCCAGGATCAGGGTCTGCTGAGCTGAAGCCGGCCCACGGGCTTGCGGGGGGGAACGGATCGCCAGCCCTGCTGGATCTGGCCAGCAATGACTATCTGGGTCTGAGCCGTCATCCAGCCCTGATCGAAGCCGCCAGAACGTCCCTGTTCCGAGATGGTATTGGTGCTGGTGGTTCCAGATTGATCACGGGCAGTCGCCCTGTTCACGCTTCCCTTGAACAGGCCCTGGCGCACTGGCTTGGACGGGACAAGGTGTTGCTTTTCCCCAGTGGCTTCCAGGCCAACCTGGCAGCCGTGATTGCACTTGCTGATCGTTCCACACCAGTGCTTGCTGATCGCTTGACCCACCACTCGCTCCTGGTTGGCATCAAAGCCAGTGGAGCGAAGCTGCAGCGGTTCAATCACCTTGACCTCAATGATCTCAAGCAACGGTTGAAGCGCTGCCGCATGCGCAACCCCGATCAGTCCCCTCTTGTGATCACAGAAAGCCTGTTCAGCATGGAAGGCACCAGCCCAGGGATGCAGGCTCTGGCAGAACTGTGCGAACACCACAAGGCTCGCTTGCTTGTCGATGAAGCCCATGCACTGGGGGTGCTCGGTCCTGAGGGAAGGGGCCTCTGCCATGGCCTTGAGACTCCGGTGGCCTTGATCAGTGGCACCTTCGGGAAGGCCTTCGGCAGCGGTGGGGCCTTCCTCGCCGGCGATGCCTTGATGGCTGATCGCCTTCTTCAAGGCAGTGGGGCCTTCCGATACACAACAGCCCTGGCTCCGCCCCTGGCGGCGGCAGCCATGGCGGCATTGCAGCTGATCGAAGCCAATCCTGACTGGGGTGTTCAGCTTCTGCAGCATGCCCAGCAATGGCGAGAAGCCCTGGCGAATGCAGGATGGCAGCGCCCTGCCGGCCATGGCCAGATCCTGTCAGTACTGATCGGCAGCGATCAGCTTGCCCTCGATCATCAGCATCAGCTTGAAGCAGCAGGGCTGCTCAGCGTGGCGATTCGTCCGCCGACAGTGCCGGATGGCACGGCAAGGCTGCGACTGGTACTCCACCGGAATCTCCCCGATGACACATTGGGACGACTGGTCAATGCCCTGGGGCCTGGATGAAGCAGATCATCGCCATGCATGGCTGGAGTGGCGACAGCAGCAGCTGGATGTCCTGGAATCGCCACTTTGAAGCGCGGGGCTGGATCTGGCAAAGCGCTGAAAGGGGCTACGGGGGGATGCAGCAAAGGATGCCCTGCTGGATGGCTGTTCAAGCGACTGCAGAACCTTCCCTAGGGGCAGATCACAGACGCGTGGTGATCGGCCACTCCCTGGGGCCACATCTGCTGCGGAGCGAAACGTTCGCCCAGGCAACCGATGTGGTTTTGCTTGCCAGCTTCGGCCGATTCGCACCTCAAGGGGCTGATGGTCGTGCCCTGCGAGCAGGATTGAAGGGAATGCAGGACTGCCTGGGAACAGCCCAGGAAGCTGAGATGCTGCAGACCTTCCTGACCCGTGCAGCCAAGCCCTGGCCCCTGAGCGCCATCCCAGCGAGCCCCCTTCAGAAAGGCCTTTGCGAAAACGGCAGAGTGCAACTGAAGCAGGATCTGATCAAGTTGATCCAGACCGATGGGCTCCCCGCCGGTCTGCCCTCAGAAGCGCGGGTCCTGGTCGTGGATGGTGAGCAAGACAGCATCGTGGCCCCTGCAGCCCGCGCCGAGATGATCGCGTCACTGAACCATCAACTCAG
>DASCPR010000163.1:0-2074 GCA_036012625.1 Prochlorococcaceae cyanobacterium Fu_MAG_50 | reverse complement strand
AGGGCCTGGAACTGCCCAGTCGGGTCTTCCCCTGCAAGACACCTGCGCAGGTTCGTGGAGAACTCCCCGCAGGTGAGGACGTGGTGGCCTTCCAGTGCCGCAATCCCATTCACCGCGCCCATTACGAACTGTTCACCCGGGCCTTGTCTGCCAGCAATGTCAGTGAGCAGGCGGTTGTGCTGGTGCATCCCACCTGTGGGCCCACCCAGCAGGATGACATCCCTGGTTCCGTGCGCTTCCAGACCTATGAGCGTCTGGCCGCCGAGGTGGACAATCCGCGCATTCGCTGGGCCTATCTGCCCTATGCGATGCATATGGCCGGGCCCCGGGAAGCCCTGCAGCACATGATCATCCGCAGGAACTACGGATGCACCCATTTCATCATCGGTCGCGATATGGCTGGCTGTAAGTCATCCCTGACTGGCGATGATTTCTATGGTCCCTACGACGCTCAGAACTTCGCCCGTGAATGTGCTCCTGATCTGGCAATGGAGACGGTGCCGTCGTTGAATCTCGTTTACACAGAGGAGGAGGGTTATGTCACGGCTGAACACGCGGAGGCCCGGGGTTTGCATGTGAAGAAACTCAGCGGCACCCAGTTCCGCAAGATGCTGCGCAGCGGTGAGGAGATCCCTGAATGGTTTGCTTTCCGCAGCGTCGTTGACGTGCTGCGCTCCGCATGATCGCGCAATAACCCATTAACATTCCTTCATCTTAGCTGGCAGAACCTTGAACAAGCGTTGGCGCAATGTGGTGCTCTACTTCCTTCTGGTTGTGACCGTGATCGTGCTGGGCAGGGCTTTCCTGGTCAGTCCTGATCCGGCGACAGCGACGAAAACGCTGCGATACAGCGATTTCGTCGAAGCGGTTCAGGAGGATCAGGTCAGTCGGGTGATGATTGCACCTGATCAGGGCACGGCTCAGGTTGTCGAAAACGATGGCAGCCGTGCTGTCGTCAACCTGGCGCCAGATAAAGATCTGCTCAAGTTGCTTACTGCCCACGATGTTGATATCGCTGTTCAGCCCACCCGTCAGGCCAATCCCTGGCAACAGGCTGCCGGCAGTTTGATTTTTCCGCTGCTGCTGCTCGGAGGCTTGTTTTTTCTGTTCCGTCGTGCCCAGGGTGGCGGTGGCGGCAACCCTGCGATGAACTTTGGCAAGAGCAAGGCCAGGGTTCAGATGGAGCCTTCCACCCAGGTCACCTTCGGGGATGTTGCTGGGATTGAAGGAGCCAAGCTTGAACTCACGGAAGTGGTGGACTTCCTCAAGAACCCTGATCGATTCACGGCTGTGGGCGCCAAGATCCCCAAGGGAGTGCTGCTTGTCGGTCCTCCCGGAACAGGTAAGACCCTGCTCGCCAAGGCTGTTGCCGGCGAAGCCGGAGTGCCCTTCTTCTCGATTTCCGGTTCAGAGTTTGTCGAGATGTTTGTTGGCGTGGGGGCCAGCAGAGTTCGTGACCTGTTTGAACAGGCGAAGAAGAATGCCCCCTGCATTGTCTTCATTGATGAGATTGATGCGGTGGGTCGGCAGCGCGGAGCTGGCCTCGGCGGTGGCAATGATGAGCGGGAGCAGACCCTCAACCAGTTGCTCACCGAGATGGATGGTTTCGAGGGCAATACCGGCATCATTATTGTGGCGGCCACCAACCGTCCGGATGTGCTGGATGCAGCGTTGATGCGGCCAGGCCGATTTGACCGTCAGGTCATGGTTGAGAGACCCGATTACAGCGGCCGGCTTCAGATCCTCAAGGTTCACGCCCGAGGCAAGACCCTCTCTAAGGACGTTGACCTTGACAAGGTGGCTCGCCGTACGCCGGGCTTTACCGGTGCTGATCTTGCCAACCTGCTCAATGAGGCGGCCATCCTGGCGGCCCGTCGTGAACTCACCGAGGTGAGTAACGATGAAATCAGCGATGCCATTGAGCGTGTGATGGCGGGTCCGGAGAAGAAGGACCGTGTGATCAGTGAAAGGCGCAAGCGGCTTGTGGCTTATCACGAGGCTGGTCACGCCATTGTTGGTGCCTTGATGCCGGACTATGACCCAGTCCAGAAGATTTCGATCATTCCCAGGGGCC
>DASCPR010000162.1:0-3174 GCA_036012625.1 Prochlorococcaceae cyanobacterium Fu_MAG_50 | reverse complement strand
GCAGCGGCAAGACAGAGTCCAGGAGCTCCATCCCAGAGAAAGCGGAAGGGGGCATCGGCGGCCAGAAGCGGCAGTTGATGCAAGGGATCAACGCCGTTGACCGGCATGGCCAGGCTCAGCACCAGGTCATCTCCAGAGCGCTGCTGCCAGCCACGGCTGGCAGCAGCGAGCAGATTGCTGAAACCGGTGGCAGCCTTCATCCCTTAAGCATGCTTGTCACAGGGCCTGCTCAAATGTATGAGCCATCGCCTGGGCTTCGGGGGTCTCCGCTATGCAAGAGCATGATGCTGTTGCAACCCTTCACGCCAGGGCCCCTGAGCGGCGGCGTCTCTGGCGAGCTGCGATCAAGTGGCCGATGTATTCGGTGGCGGTGATGCCGGTGCTGCTGGCGGCTGGCTGGCTGGTCTGGGTAGGTCAACCTGTGCGTCTCCTGCAGATGCTTGGATTCCTGTTGGCGGCTGTGTTGTTGCTGGCCTGGGAAAACCTCAGCAACGATTTGTTTGATGCTGAAACCGGTGTTGACAGCGTTGCCAAACCCCATTCGGTTGTGGCGTTGCTTGGGCAACGGCGGTCTGTGGGTGGATTGTCATTGCTGGCCCTACTGCTGGGTCTATCGCTGATGCTTCTGCTGGCTCTGCGCAGCAGCCCGGCCGTACTTGCCTTGGTGCTGCTTTGTTGCGGCCTGGGATACCTCTACCAGGGGCCTCCCTGGCGCTTGGGCTATCGGGGCCTGGGGGAGCCTCTCTGCTGGCTTGCCTTCGGCCCCTTGGCCACTGCTGCCGCACTGCTGGCTCTCGGACCTGCCGCAACGGCGGGCACAGGAATCCCCTGGTCAACCGCCTTGCTCCTCGGCGCTGGACCGGCTCTGGCCACCACTCTGGTGCTGTTCTGCTCCCATTTTCATCAGGTGGAGGAGGACGCTGCCCATGGCAAGCGATCTCCCGTGGTGCAGCTCGGAACGGAGCGTGCTGCTGCGCTGGTGCCCTGGATCGTGGCTCTGACTCTGGCTCTGGAATGGACGCCTGTGCTGCAGGGGGACTGGCCATTCACGGTGCTGTTGAGTGGCCTGGGTCTGCCGGCCGCGGCGGCATTGATCCGCCTGTTGCGGTTTCATCACGATCAACCTGGTCGCATCAGTGGCAGCAAGTTTCTGGCATTGCGCTTTCAGACCCTTAATGGTCTGGGCCTGAGCCTCGGATTTGCCCTGGCGCCGCTGCTGGGGCTTGCCCAGGCCAGCAGAGGCTGAGGCCATGGCTCTATCTATGCACTGGAAACCCTTTGGCTTTCGGTTGCGCCGGCCGCTGCAAACCTCGAAGACGCTGCTGGAGCAGCGGCAGGGTTGGTTGCTTCGCCTGGAAGACCCAAGCACGGGCTTGGGCTGGGGAGAGGTGTCTCCCCTTGATCCAGAGGGATTACCCCACTGCTTGGCTTGGCTTGAGGCTCTGGGCTCTGCTCCGCAGCGGGCGGATCTCGAGCAGGTGATCAGCCAGGGGCCTGCCCCCGTGGGCTTCGCTCTCGGCGCCGCCCTGGCGGAACTGGATGGTCTGGTGGGTGAGAAGTCAAGGCTGGGCTGGTTGCCGGCGCCAGCTTCTGCAAAGCTTTTGCCCGCCGGCGAGCCGGTGCTTGACGCCTTGGAGTGCGCCCTGGAGGGCGCCCTTGCTGATGGCTTTCCCGTCAGCCAACCGCTGACCCTGAAGTGGAAGGTGGCGGCCGCGGCCGATGGGCTTGAACGCCGTTTGCTGCTGCGGATCCTGGAGATGTTGCCCGAGACAGCCCAACTCAGATTGGATGCCAATGGCGGCTGGGATCGCAGCCAAGCGCAGGCATGGGTGCAGCTGCTGCTGAACGTGCCAGCTCTGCAGTGGCTGGAGCAACCCCTTCAGGACAAGGATCTGCAGGGATTGCGGGCCCTCAGTCGGCAGCTGCCCGTCGCCCTGGATGAATCCCTCTGCAGCACTCCTGAGCTTCGCCAGAGCTGGTTGGGCTGGCAGGTGCGACGCCCGCTTGTCGATGGTGATCCACGCCCCTTGCTGGATGAACTGACCCATGGGGCTCCTCAGCGGATGATCAGCACAGCCTTTGAAACGGGGGTCGGTGCGCGCTGGATTCACCATCTCGCAGCGCTGCAGGCCCGGGGGCCAACGCCGGCGGCCCCTGGTCTGGCCCCTGGCTGGTGTGGGGATGGGCCGCTGTTCAGCAGCGATCCCGCAGAGGTCTGGGAGGCGGCATGAGCGAACGGCTTCTGTTGCGCTGTGATCCTGGTGCGCTGGAGACCTGCGCCCAGAAACTCGGCAGTGCGCTGCAGCGGGGAGCCTGGGTGCAGCTGCAGGCACCGGCAGGGGATCAGGCCTTGATCCCGGCGTCTCTGCTGCCGGATGGACCCGGTGTTGTGCTTGCCAGTGGCGGCAGTTCCGGGGGGCGCAAGCACTGTCTCCAGCCCAGTGATCATCTTGATCAGTCAGCGGCGGCCACCGGGGAATGGCTCCGTCGGCAGGGTCTTTCTCCCCACCAGTGCCTGATCCTCAATCCCCTGCCGTTGCATCACGTCAGTGGGTTGATGCCCTGGTGGCGAAGTCGCTGTTGGGGGGCGGAGCATGTCTTCCTGGCGCCTGCCTTGATGCGTGATCCTGGGGCGCTTTTGTTGTGGTTTCAGTCATGCCCTGGCCTGGGTGATCGGCCTGTGCTGCTCTCTTTGGTGCCCACCCAGCTCAAGCGCTTGCTTGATCAGCCTGAGGGGGTGCAGTGCTTGCAGGCCTTTGCCGTGATCTGGATTGGTGGTGCGGCTTTGTCTGCGCCACTGGCTGAGCGCGCCAGGGGGGCGGGTTTGCGGCTTGCGCCTTGTTATGGCTCCACGGAAACCGCTGCCATGGTGACGGCGCTCCCACCTGAGGATTTCCTGGCGGGGGCTTCGGGATCTGGTCCCCCACTGATGGATGTGCAGTTGCGTCTGGGAGAAGCGGGAGCGATTCAGGTGAAAACGCCACGCTTGGCCCTTGGCGTCTGGACAGCTCAACGCCCTCAGTCCCTTGCTGCTTTGAGTGATCAGGACGGTTGGTGGCAATCAGGCGATCTGGGAGAGCTGATGCCAGCGGCATCAGCCTCAGATTTGAGGCTCAGAGTGCTTGGGCGCAGGGATGGTGCGATTCATTCCGGCGGCGAGACGGTGTTCCCTGA
>DASCPR010000161.1:0-11901 GCA_036012625.1 Prochlorococcaceae cyanobacterium Fu_MAG_50 | reverse complement strand
ATCCTGCTGAGCGAGAACGAAGCCTTCAGGCAAACGTTCTCTGCAGAGCACGTCTCAACCAGGGCAGACTTAAGCCGATCACATTCGAATAGCAGCCTTCAATACGCTCAATAAAAACACCACCACGCCCCTCAAGGGCGAAGCCCCCAGCACACTGGATCGGATCACCGTTGCCAAAACAAACCTCACTCTCAACGTTTACCAGACTGGCCATTGCACATAGTGGTGATCGCCTAGAGATGCTGGTATTGAATACTGATCTGTGAACTTGGCTCAAAGATCAGGCGGTGGAGCGTGCAAAACCGTTCAAACTCGTCAAAAAAAAGTATCGTGAACGGAGGCGAAAAAATCTTTTCGAAGGGGGTGGACAAAAGGAGCAGCCGAGAGGAAAGATATTCTCAAACATGAATACGTGAAAAACCATTGATCATATCGTTAGCAAAGTAAAGATCAGACAATATCAAAGAGAAGATAACTGATATCAGCGCACAGCCTGCGTGGAGCGTTTTAGCAAAACATTGATCAATCGCTGTTGCTCTGCCAGCTGTCTCTGCATACCTTCCAAAAGCAAGGACAATTCCTTCTCACGGCTTTCCTTCTCTTCCAAAAGTTTCATCAAAGACATTATTTTGGCATCTGTCTCATGATCTGCTTGAGCCTCAGACTGAAGAGAAGCAATCTCTTCTTCAAGTTCTGCCAGACGTTGACGCAACAGCGTCACATCAGAGGCAACAGTTTTCGGTGCATTTGCCGTGGCTGAAGAAGAAGATATCAAAACTGATTGCTTTGCGAGCTTGATCTGATCATTCAGCAGTTCCGGCTGATCAGCAAGTTCTGACTGAGAATGTGTATTTGCATGCACTCCAAGGGCACCTCCGAATTCAGCCAAGCTTGTGCCGGATTGAATACCAAGGATTTGACTCAATTGATTCTGATGACTTTTTGGTGCAGACCCACCAAAACCAAAGGAGAAACCGATACGCCCCATCAATGGACCTGCCGCGATTGTTCCTGTGGGACTAGCTGCGATTCCACCATTGATAAACAATCTTTTCTTTAACTTGAGTGCACAGCCAAGGGAGCCGGCAAATTGATTTCCATAAGCACCAGTTGCAATCCCACACCTCAATGTCTCATCTGGCAACAGTGTTGACGAGGGCAAGGATCCCAGGGCAGCACTTAATGCACCAACAGAGTTAACAGAGTCAATGAAATTATCAACACTAAAGGAAGTTGTACCCAGCATTCCATTGTTATCTGTTGTGACGAAACGCTTTTCACCACTATTTTGATTAACATCACCCACAAACCCTCTACCTGGTTGCGCAAGACCAGGCAGTGAATAAGGGGAATACTTGCTACCTAAAGACACTTCATAAGGTCTATCAGCGATAGCATTCTCCCCCAATGCTGTTGATGCATAGGCAATGGCTTTTGCATTAACACCAGCGGCAAAGGTCTTGGGTCTGTTCGCCACAGCATTGACTCCAAGTGCAAAGGAATCATGACTAGTTGCTCGAGAAGCAGTGCCTACAGCAACAGTGTTAATACCACTGGAATAAGCATCTGTTGAGATAGCAAAACTATTGGTTCCAACCGCAGAAGCTCGAACACCAAATGCTGCACTGTTGAAACCTTCTGCATAGGCCTCTGTTCCATCAGCGATCACGTTCTCGCCGATCGCGACAGACCGAACTCCTCGGGCCACAGCATTAGCGCCATCCGCCGTGGCGCGAACGCCAAAAGCAACACTATTTTCTCCTATCGAACTGGAGAGGGTTCCTTGTGCGACAAGATTTGAACCATCAGCAAAAGACTCAGTTCCAATCGAAACAACATTGCTGTTGTACCCCATCGCCGTAGCACCAACGCCGAGGGCCAGGACGTTGACTCCATCAGCAAAAGATTGAGGTCCATAAGCAATGGCATTGGCACCGAATGCCTTGGCATCAGAACCATCCGCCATGGCATTGGTGCCTCTTGCCATGGCATTAACACCAGCGGCTTTGGCATTGGAGCCCTTTGCAAATGAATTGGTGCCGATTGCAACAGCATTTACTGAGTCAATGCCAACCTTTGAGAACAGGCCATAGGCCATAGAGTTATCACTTCTACTTATGCTTTTGGTTCCAAAAGCACTTGAATTTGTTGCCGTTGCATGAGAATGCGTTCCATAGGCAAATGCATCTTCTGCCATTGATCGAGATGCTGTTCCATAGGCATAAGAACGTGTTTGCAATGCAAAAGATTCAACTCCATAGGCCGAGGCATCTCCACCAACAACGACGGCATCATCACCTGTAGACAAAGAATCATTTGCTGAAGATGTTGTTCTGGCACCATCGCCAAAGGCGAATGAATCATCACCTAATGCCTCAGCATTGATACCAAAAGCAAATGCATTGTTTCCTGAGGCAATCGAACCAGTGCCAAAAGCAAAGGAGTTGAAACCAGTAGCTATGGCATTAACACCAAAGGAAAGTGAGTTAGTTCCAGTGGCTTTTGCGTTGGTTGCAAAAGCAGATGACCTTAATCCGTCAGCTTCTGCTCGAGTACCCACAGCAAAAGCTTCGTTGCCTTTTGCAGAGCTCCTACTGCCAATAGAAACTGAATCTCGATCTGCTGCATATGAGGAAACGCCCATTGCCATAGCGTCAGCCTTAAGCGCTTGAGACTTTTCGCCAAAAGCTATGCTCCTTAAACCTGAAGCATGAGCTTGGCTGGCTATCGCAGTACTAGAAATCCCTGACGCCTCAGCTAGTGTTCCAAGGGAAATCGCTTTGATGTTAATGGACTTAGCACTACTGCCGATAGCGATCGAATTAGTTTGATTAGCGAGAGAATCAATACCAAAAGCCATTGAATCTGTGCCATCAGAAAAAGATCTGGTGCCGAATGCAATAGAATTAGGTGAATTGGCATTACTTTGAGCACCTAAGGCAACTGAGTCAACTGCTGATGACCTTGCATTAAAGCCAACGGCTGTTGACTGTATTCCCGTTGATGAGGCAATCGTGCCAACTGCAATTGTTGATTTCTTAGTAGCCCTTGATGAGACGCCAATAGCCACTGCATCTAAAGCAGTGGCAGTAGAGTCAGCTCCGGCCGCTAAAGAATTAAGGGCGGTAGCCTTAGATGAGTCACCAAAGGCTTGAGAGCTCACACCATCGGCCAATGCTTTAGTACCGATTGCAATCGCAGAATTCCTCGTTGCAACGGCATTAGAACCAAAGGCCATAGATTTCTGGCCCGTAGCCTTTGCATCTGCTCCAGCTGCAAACGAATCAAACTTAGAGGCTTTGGCTCTTGATCCATAGGCCTGAGAGTTAATCCCTGTAGCTTTTGCTTCTGTTCCAAATGCTGTGGCATTTGTTGCTGTTGCCAATGACTGAGTTCCAACAGCGTAAGCATTCACTCCAGAAGCCTTAGCACTACTTCCCAGGGCCGTTGAATTATGTTGAAGAGCGGCAGACTTGAAGCCAATTGCAAAAGCATCTTCACCGCTAGATTGACTAAGTGATCCAGCAGCGAAGGCATTGGCGGCCGAGGCCTTCGCCTGAACACCTGCTGCATAAGAACCTTCTGAAGAAGCATTGGCCTCTTTACCAAAAGCCATGGAATTGCCACCAAGGGCCTTGGTCTTATAACCCGCTGCAAACGCAGCAACATTACTTGCGATCGTATTCGTGCCAATCGCAATCGCATTATCAGCACTCGCCTGGGCCGCAAACCCTGCAGCGATGGCATCTGTGCCATTGGCAACAGAATAGGCAGATAGTGCCATCGCACCATTTGCCAAAGCCTGACTATTAGAGCCAACCGCTAAGGCGCTGGTACTGGATGCAAGGCTATTGATACCTATCGCGGAACTATTAGGCCCAAGAGCCTGACTATTGCTACCCATGGCAATGCTTTGATTTCCACGAGCCAGGGAAAATGGGCCATAGGCAATCGCTCCTTCATTGGTGGCCTTAGAACCAACACCTGCAGCAATTGCATCCTGTGCATTGGAGAATGCCAGTGTGCCTGTGGCCATGGCATTATTGGCTGTAGCTTGAGCCTTGGATCCATAGGCCAAAGAATTGGTATTTGAGGCTTGAGCCCTCATACCTAATGCCATGCTATTCACACCTGTAGCCTGACTTGCCAATCCTGCAGCGAATGCATCTTTGGTTGAAGCCAAAGCGGTTGTGCCTATGGCCATTGCGTTTTGATTTAAAGCATTGGCATTCGTGCCAAGAGCAAGTGCATTCGATTGAGAAGCAGTTGCGAAAGCGCCAATCGCCATGGTTTCATCTGACTCTGCACGTGAATTAACACCGAGCGCCATCGCAACCTGGCCTGTTGCTTCTGCAAAAAGACCAACGGCAATACTATTGGTGCTATTGGCTATTGCATCATGTCCAATGGCGACGGCATTCTTTTCAGTGGCTGCTGCATTCACCCCAAAGGCCATTGTGTCATTGGCAGTGGCCCTGGCATTGGCGCCGAAAGACAACGCGCCTTTGGCATTCGATAAGGATCTAGTACCAATGGCAACAGTATTCACTGAAGTGGATTGAGCATCAACACCAAAGGCAAGTGAATTAGAGGATGTTGCCTTGGCATTAGCTGCTATTGCTACCGCATTAACACCGTTGGCTAAAGCATTAACACCAAAAGCCTGAGAGTTTTTCTTCGAAGCTGTTGCATCAACGCCAATAGCGATGGAATTTTTGCCTGTTGCACTTGCCTTCACCGCAAGCGCCGTGGCCTGATTTCCAGAGGCAAGCGTTGAAACACCAAGAGCCATTGCATTATTTCCAGTGGCTTTTGCGGTGACACCAAGCGCAGTGGCATTAACACCATTAGCAATCGATGAGACAGAGATTGCCGTGGAATTTGTACTGATGGCCTTACTATTAACACCCATAGCCAATGCGTTGATTCCATTGGCATTGGACATATAGGCAACTGCAGTTGAATTTCTCCCAGAGGCAACAGAGTTTGTACCCACAGCGAGTGAGTTGTTCAGAACTGCATTACTGTTCACACCAATCGCAATTGAAGCATCGCCATTGGCTGTGCTATTCACACCAATGGCCAAGGAATTATCACCTGCAGCAATAGCATTAGCGGCTATGGCACCAGCACCATCTCCACAGGCCTCTGCATTCGCACCAACAACAAAAGAGTAATTCTGCGTTGCATAGGCATTAGCTCCAAAAGCCATAGATTCAGTCCCACTTGCATGGGCATTAGAACCAATCGCAATAGAATTATTGCCATTTGAATGGGCATTCACTCCAATTGCAGTTGCTGAGTCATTACTTGCATTGGCCTGTGTTCCAAGTGCATAGGCCTGATTGCCAGTTGCATTTGCCTTAACACCAATTGCCATGGCATCTAAGCCATCGGTATAAGCCAGAAGGCCAATTGATCCTGCATTAACGCCACAAGCCTGGGCACCAGCGCCAAGCACGAATGAATTAGCGCAAGTCGCCTTGGTTGAGAAACCAATGGCTATGGAATTCACCCCTGCCGCATTGGCATTTGAACCAATGGCAATAGCGCCCTCACTTGCTGCATGACTTGCTGATCCAAGCGCTATCGCATCTTGTTCAGAAGCTCTTGATGATGCACCGAGAGCAATAGATCCCTCACCACTAGCATTAGCACCAGCACCAAGTGCAACTGCGTTATTTGCTGAGGCTACAGAACTGAGACCTATCGAGATAGTATTTTCTGCAGAAGCACTCGAGGCTGCACCCAGAGCAATAGATCCCTCTCCACTGGCATTAGCCCCAGCACCAAGCGCCATTGAATTATTGGCTAATGCGACGGAGTTGTGACCAATCGCAATGGCATTTTCTTGAAGAGCATTCGACAATGCACCAACTGAGATCGCTCCCTCAGCATTGGAATTTGCCTCAGAACCTAAAGCAACTGACTGCTCAGCAGAAGCCGTTGCCAAACCGCCAAGAGCTGTTGAATCTTCTGCATTGGCTGTGGAACCAGCGCCAAGAGCAACTGCATTTTCAGCTGAAGCTGTTGCAGTAGCACCAACAGCTGTAGCCGCATTGGCATTGGATATCGAGCCAGTTCCAATAGCAACACTGTTGTTGTTGGCTGCTGTTGAGGAAGAACCAAATGCTGAGGAATCTTCAGCCAGTGCTTTCGCTCCAAAACCAACAGCCGTCGCCCCATTATCAGAAGCCTCGGATGTACTACCAAGAGCTGTTGAATCATCTGCATTGGCTGTACTTGAGTAACCGAAAGCAGCAGAATTTACTCCACTTGCGGTGACATTCACACCTACAGCAACCGCATTACTACCAGAAGCTTTGGCACTTGAACCAATGGCCGCAGTCTTTGAATCTGAAGCAATAGAACTGGGACCAACGGCAATCGAATCTGAATTGTCTGCTTTTCCGCCAAGATCTACAGTGCCAGAACCCTCTCCGCATGAGGAGAGTTGAACGTTGCCGTCACTTTCATCAGCATCATCAGCAAAATCAAATTCATTTAAAATACCCCAGCTAAATTCGGTCTCTCCAGCTTTATTCTCCAAGATAAGGTCTGCCGCATCGATATTAATATCAGTCATCTCTATCTCACCACCAGCGACAATCTCTGCATTGCCATCAACAGACCCACCCCCGCCACAAATGCCTCCACAATCAACAGATCCATCGATGACAATTGCTGTTACTTCTCCAGAGAATTCATCAATTTCCATGCTGCCAACCTGAAAGGCTTCTACACCTGTACCAGTGAAACTGAGAGAAGATGAGTCCAGAAGACCATAGCCTCCTTCAACACTGAAGTATTGATTGACCTCACCTATACATGAGCCAACATGTCTATCTGCTGAATCATCAAGGGCCAAAGCATTACCAATGGTTTTTTGAGATCCACCTCCTATCCCGGGTGATACAGAAGTAAGCATCCCAGCTACAAATGCACCTAAAGCCCCTGAAGAGTTATCACGTGGCAAAGTCTTGGCATCTGATTCCAAGGAAGATCCTGAGGATGAAGATTCCTGTGGAGCAGATCCATTTCCGGGAAGAGGAATGCACGAATTACTGTACGCACCTGCAGCCCCAGGATTAGTTTGATTACAAGTGTAAGAAACACTCGAACTATTTTGAACTGTTGCGATCGCCTTGGTCTTGCTATTCTGGTATGTGATGGTTGGGATTACAGGAATTGCAGAGCCATTGCTTTGTGCAGACGCCGATGGTTCGGCATAAACAGCATTTGAGGCAAGATAGGCAAGGCTGCCGGTATCATTCGCCATAATCCCTGTGTAAGGCTGGCTACCATCATTAGAAGCAGAGACAAAGTCCCAATCAGAGCCTGAGGCGGGGGCATAAGTGGTTGTAGTTGTATTAGCTTGATAAGTAACGACTGTTTCATTTAATGCGACAGTATTTACGCCATCAGGGTATTGACTAGAATAATAATTTGTGTTAGCAGCTAACTCATAAGTCCTGCCGTTATAGTTGTATTGCAACCCCTTATTGTAAAACACCTGATCATTACCGTTAAGCTTATAGCTATACACATAGCCACTCCCAGTATTTTTAGTTACACTATTTTCCAAGATTCCAGTCGTTGAATTATATGTGGAGCCTGTCCTTGAAAAACCTGGCAAAGAATAGTCTGAATCGGCCTGGCCAATCACGATCAGATCGTCCTCTGATGACCTTGCACCAGGGCCAATCGCCACCGAATTGGTACCATTTGCTACTGCATTAGCACCAAGAGCCAGAGCATTATCTCCACTTGAATTAGAGAAGGCTCCCAAAGACGTTGAATTAATATTTCGAGCCGATGCAGAAATACCAACAGCCACAGCATTGGATTGGCTGGCGTTTGCGTTACTCCCTAAAGAGATTGAACTTGAACCACTACTAGTAGAATTGGGTCCAAAAGCAGTTGATGCTTGGCCACTAGCGGAGGCATCAGCACCAAGAGCCAGAGCATTAGAGCTTGAAGCTTTTGAATTAACCCCCAATGATGTTGCACCTGCCGCATTACTTATCGCATTGACACCGATCGCCAAGGCATTGACCTGGGATGACGCAGCTTGAGTACCAACTGCCAAAGCACCCTGCTGGGAAGCCTTGGCGCCAACACCTATGCCGATTGCATTGACTTGATTAGAAATAGCAGAGGCACCAATACCAATGGCACCTTCACCATTAACAGTTGGAGCATCAGATCCTGTCGCAGGCAGGGCAACCTGAGATGCAGGGTTCACCTGAGCCAAGGCAACGGCTTGAGTCATCACCATTGCAGCCAACTGCATGGTGACCCAAAGAATCCTGGCTGACCCTGAACAATTCCGCGAAGAGCCAGCCAAGGAAAACTCACATTTAGGAAATGATAGCCAGAATGCACTTCCGCGCAATTAAGTAAACATCATTAAGATCAGCAGACGCCTTCCTGGGCAGTGGCGGGGGATCAAGAATAAGAGATAAAGAGATAAAGCAAAAGAATTTACAAGTTAAACTGACACAACTTTCACCGCTAGAGAACTATTTTAAAATCGAAAAATTCAGGATTGAATGACAGGTGATCAGAACCAGGATCCAGAGCAATCACAATTAAAAATGAATCCCTAGAGACTATCTCTATTTTTTCTCCCCTCGCTGACGATGAAGTAGCTGCTTCATTTGGTTAATCTTTTTGAGTGTCTTAGGTAGCAACAAGCTCGGACATCTTTTTTCTGCCTGAAGACTGATCTCTATATTCAGAAATCGTGCTATCTCAGTAGGTTTGAATGGCTGAGGATTTTCTTCCAGCATCAGACCATGCCTAGCCTTAAGAAGACTTACAATAGCGGCTGCATTTGCCGCTAATGCGATCTCATAATCAACAGATCGTTTACGTAAAAAGCATAAACCCAACGTAGCTTGAAGAATTGATGCTCTGAGCTGCTGCGAAGTTGCAGGCTTCAATCCAACAGATAATGATGGCCTGAAAAATCCAGCAAACAGAACAGTCATTAAGATCAGGAGGCGAAAGCCAGGCTTTTGAAGGGAATACACGCCAAACCCGAAAGATTCCAGCATGACTTTAACGTCAACACGAAACCTCGTGAACGAAGCCAAAGGGAACAGGCATTATCTCGACTCCTTATCAATAATCCCAACCTTATCTTGACACAGCAGGCCCTCCCATGCGCAAGAAAATACACGCATAAAACACTGCCGCAGCTGAACTCAATGCTTAAGAGATGGAGCCTACTGCCATAAAAATCACCACAATCAGCTTCAGCCAAAAACCTTATAACTGCTCGACAGAATCAATCCATAGAAGACAGTATGAGTTCTTAGATTGAGCAGGCTGAGGCACGCCGATCAAGGAACTTGCCCATAGACGCGCTGCAGAGCTCGTCTCAACCAGGGCAGACTTAAACCGATCACATTTGAAAAGCAGCCTTCAATACGCTCAATAAAAACACCACCGCGCCCCTCAAGGGCAAAGCCCCCAGCACACTGAAGTGGTTCACCAGTGGCCACATAAGCGTCAATTTCAGCTTTCGCCAGCCTTGCAAACTGCACCCGTGTGGTCACCGCCTCCAGCTGCTGATCCTGTGATCCTGTCGCCAAACTCGGTGGCACGATCAGGCAATGGCCCGTATGCAACTCCCCCCAACACCCCGCCATTCGCTGCCAACGCAGGATCGCCTCAGCCGGATCAGCAGGCTTTCCGAACACCTCTCCCTGGAAGACCAACAAGGAATCACAACCGAGAACGCAATCGATCTGATCTTCATCGGCGGGGGTAAGGCTGGAGCGCACCGCCTCCGCCTTCGCCTGGGCCAGACACTGCACCAACTTGATCGGATCAGCCTCATCGATTGAAGCTTCATCCACACCACTGACACGCACCCTGTGGGCAATCTCAGCCTGGCTCAGCAAGCGACGACGAGCGGCAGAGGCGGAGGCAAGCATCAGCACGACAGGACACAAATCAAAGAGCGAATCCATAGGCTGCCAGCATTGGCTCAAGCTGCCTCTGCTGTTGTGCCGAGCGAAATCGACCTGCTTGACAAGCGCAGCAGGCAACGGGCGATCCGGGCGATTCGCAGCCTGCCGTTCAACAGCAGGTTCTACGCCGATGCGAAGGCAGGTGGCCTCAATGCGGAGAGCGTATTTGCCAGAGCCTCTGATCATCAACTGGAGGCTGCTGGCTGGTTTCACAATGCCGAAGCGCTGGAAGCCTCCTTTCGCTGGTTGATCACCCTTGGTGTGCTGCGCCGTGAGGTTGATGGACAGGGGCTCACCGCGAGGATTCGACTCACCCCCCTTGGGCGCCAGTTGCTTGACGCCAACCCCGAGCTACCGAACCAAAGGGCAAGCCCAATCGATCGGATCCGTGACCGGCTGCGTCGTCACTGGCCAGCACTGCCATGACTGGCCCCAAAGCCCTCCCACCGCTGATGGTGCTCGGCACATCGAGTGGGGCGGGAAAATCGCTGATGACGGCAGCTCTGTGCCGGGTCCTGCTGCGCAGGGGTGAGCGCCCGTTGCCCTTTAAAGGGCAGAACATGAGCAACAACGCCTGGGTGGATCAAGAGGGTGGGGAAATGGCCTACTCCCAGGCCCTGCAGGCCTGGGCCGCAGGGCTTGAGCCTCACCACAGCATGAACCCGGTTCTGCTCAAGCCTCAGGGAGACAGCACCAGTGAGCTGATTCATCGGGGCCGCAGCGTTGGCTCCGCGCGAGCGGAAACCTATTACCAGGAATGGTTCCGGCCGGGCTGGGCCGCGATCCGCTCTGGCCTCCAAGAGCTCCAGGCCGCTCACCCCAACGGACGTCTGGTGCTGGAAGGAGCCGGCAGCCCCGTGGAAGTGAATCTGCAACGCCGGGATCTCACTAATTTGCGCCTGGCAAAGTTCCTGCGAGCGCGCTGCTTACTGGTCGCAGATATCGAACGGGGAGGAGTGTTCGCCCAGGTGGTGGGAACACTGGCCCTGATGCAACCGATCGAACGTCAGTTGATCCGTGGAATCCTGATCAATCGCTTCCGCGGACGCAGGGAATTGTTCGACGCGGGTCGACAATGGCTGGAATCTGAAACAGGGATCCCCGTTCTCGGTGTGATGCCCTGGCTGGCTGAACTGTTCCCACCTGAAGATTCCCTGGACCTGCTTGAACGTCGTGGTCGCAAAGAGAATGCCGAGATTGAAATCGGAGTGATCAAATTACCGTCCCTAAGTAATTTCTCTGACCTTGACCCTCTGGAGGCAGAGCCCAGTGTGAGACTGCGCTGGATCGAAGCTGGCCGTGAGCTGGGCCAACCCGATGCGGTGGTGATTCCTGGCAGCAAGCAGACTCTCAATGATCTCAGCAGACTTAAGGCCAGTGGGCTTGGCGATCAACTGCAGGCATTTGCCAGAGCCGGTGGGCCTGTGTTTGGGATCTGCGGCGGAATGCAGATGCTGGGACGATCCCTTGTTGATCCACTTGCCCTGGAAGGAGAACAGGAAAATTCATCATCCAAAGGCAGCAGCGAAGGACTCAACCTGCTGCCGATTCATACCGAGTTCAGACTCAAAAAAACACTGCAGCGAAGAGCTGTGATTGCGAACTGGCCAGCAGCTGTTTCGATCCTTGGCTATGAGCTTCACCATGGCCAAAGCAAGCCAATTGAAGGCAGTGAAAAGGATCTTGAGGCAATGAGTGAATCCCAGCAGATCGGCTGGAGATCAGCTGACTCTGCAGGCCTGAATGTGGCCGGAACCTATCTACACGGAATTTTTGAAAATGGTGCCTGGCGGCGGACCTGGCTCAATCAACTACGCAGACGTAAAGATCTCCAGCCCCTAGCGATCGATCAACCCCATCACGCTGAACAGCGCAACGAGCTCCTGGATCGACTCGCTGATGCTTTTGAAGCTCATGTCAA
>DASCPR010000160.1:0-4309 GCA_036012625.1 Prochlorococcaceae cyanobacterium Fu_MAG_50 | reverse complement strand
CTTTCTCAAGCGAAAGCCCAGCAAAGTAAACGAGCCCTAGGAGTAGGAAGATTGCAGCATCGATCACAATGAGTCCAAGCCAAAGTCCGCATAGCCCAACCGTCAGGGCGATTTTTAAATTCGTTGCACTCAGCTGATTATTGCTGCTACTGACGAAGCTCTCTGGGCCAAGGCTTGCTTGGGGTTTATTAATAGGAAAGCAAGGGCGACAAGCACTGAAATTTTGATCATCTTAGCTATTAGTGCGTTTGGCAGCATTGATGCCAGGGCGGCACCAATTAAAGACATCGGAACAAAAATAACTAGCAAAAAAGTGGTTTTTGCCCATGGGATCGCAGAGGCTTGCTGGAATTTCCATATTGATGTGGCACTTCCAATTAGTATCGGCAGTCGAAACGTGGCGTTGGCCACGGATGGAGGGATCCCTAGTAGGATCATTAGAGGCAGTATCACTAATGAACCACCGCTTGCGGCAGAGTTTAAAAAACCACAAATCACACCTAAGAATACAAGTGTGATGATCATTGAAAAGCATTCCTTTTATTCATTTAAAACCTGCTGTTCTGCTGATAGCAACCTGCTGAATCCATGTTGTCACGAAGTCAGTCAACAGCTGCTGGGCATCAAAGTCGACCCATGATCGTGAGGGGCAAGATCCTCTGTTGATTGAACCAGGCTCCAGTGCTTGGCAGCTCGCCGATATTCATCGTTTGCTTTTCATCTGGCAGCATCTCGACGCCGGCGAGGCCGGAGTTGATCTGAACACGCAATCTGAACACGTGATCTTGATCCGTGATCTGGATGCATGGGCGTGTCGACCTTGGCTGCTGAAGAATGTGCTTGGCCTTCACACCTGGCGCCTCCGGCGCGGGTCCCGTTGTCAACGCGCCCGACGCCCCCATTCTGCCGCTGGCATGGCTTCAGGCTTCAGGCTTCCCGCTCCCCCGCTCTCGGGCTGATCGGAATAACCTGAGCAGGATTGCTGCTGATCGCGATGCTTGATCAGGCTGTGGTGTGCTCCCTCTTGCCTGGACCGATGACTCCTTGCGAAGTACAACTCGTGAGAAAGTGATTTTTTGCTCTGGTGAGCAAAAGCGATTTCATCAATTCTGAGGGGCTTCACCAGAGCGCAGGTCTTCGTTGCCAATCCCCTTTCAGTGATCAATCTGACTTTGCGGATGTCTCTGCCGTTTCCCGTTCATACCTGCAGCAAGCACTTCGATGGTTACCCCTGTTGCCACAGGCAGTGGCGACACCCGGGTCACTGTCGTTTCGTGCATGGCTATAGCCGCAGCTTCACGGTCTGGTTCGCCGCCAGGCAGCTTGATGACTTTGGTTTTGTGGTTGATTTCTCCAGCCTCAGACCACTGGAGCAGCAGCTGAGTGATCAGTTCGATCACACGTTCCTGGTGAATGCGGATGATCCTCTGCTGCCGCAATGGCAGAAGCTTCACGAGCAGGACGCCCTGGATCTGCGGGTGATGGCCAATGTCGGTATGGAGTCCACCGCTGAACTGGTCTGGGGCTGGGCCAATACGCTGCTGCTGGATCGGGATGCCGGCCGAACCTGTTGCTGGAAGGTGGAGGCTCGCGAGAACAGAAGAAATGCCGCCTGTTTCGAGGCTATTCCCGGTTGGTTCAAGGCCGATTCAGAAAAAAACGCATAGATTTAGGCATGGCCTGGTTCTTTGGGGGTTCAGCCCGAAGAGGAAACGGGGAAAGTTCGGTGCGAATCCGACGCTGTCCCGCAGCTGTAACTCCGGATGCTCCGGGGAAGTCAGAACGCCCGCCAGGTAACACCCGACGAGGATCGATTCATGTTCAGTTCTGCCCGCAAGGGGCCTGTCAAGGTCCTGCGGCTGATTGGCTCCAGTGGTTTTTTGCTGGTGGCCTTTGCGTTGTCCGCCCTGCCCTCCCTGGCCCACCATCCCTTTGGAATGATGGAAGGTGCTGAACTCACGCCTCTTCAGGGCTTGATCAGTGGTATCGGTCACCCCCTGCTCGGCCCCGATCACCTGCTGTTTCTGCTCGCCATTGGTTTTGTTGGCCTGAGCCATCCCCGGCGCTGGCTGCTGCCTCTGCTTGCCTGCGGTCTGCTGGGAAGTCTGATCTCGCAAGTCATCCATCTACCCGTCGGTCTGGATCTCTATGCCGAGGCCGTCGTTGCGATCACATTGGCCTTTGAAGGCCTGGTTGCCCTTGGTGCTGCTCCCCCTGTGCTGTTGCTGCCTGTGATCGGCTTGCATGGCTATCTGCTCGGGGGCACGATTGTCGGTGCTGAGCCGACACCCCTGCTGGCCTACTTCCTCGGTCTGCTGCTGGGTCAGGGGGCGTTGCTTCTGGTGATCACCACCAGTTCCCGACGTCTTCTCGACAGGATTGGCCCCGCTGGTCAGCGATTGGCCGCCGGGATCTGGATCGGTCTTGGCTCAGCCTTTGCCTGGTCAATTCTTGTGCCCTGAACCTGACCAGGCGGTGATCAGCGGAGCACCAGGCGCTCCGCTTCGTTGTCCACCGCTGCATGGTCAACGCTCACGGTCTGTCCTTCGCTGAACTGCCCCGCCAGGATCGCCTTGGCGAGGGGTGTCTCCAGTTCCCTTTGGATCGCCCGTTTCAACGGTCGAGCCCCATAGACAGGGTCATAGCCCACATTGGCCAGCCAGTCGTAGGCCTGCTCACTCACGTTCAGGACGAGCTTGCGATCCTGTAGTCGCTGCCTGAGCCGATCCACCTGCAGAGACACGATCTCTCGAAGTTCTTCCCGTCTGAGGCTGTGGAAGATGATCTGATCATCCAGGCGGTTGAGGAATTCCGGCCGGAAATGGGCGCGCAGGGCCTCGTTCACCCGCCGCTCCATCTCGCCATGTTGGCTGTGGTCGCCGGCGAGATCAAGGATCGACTGGCTGCCGATATTGCTGGTCAGGATCAACACCGTGTTGGTGAAATCCACCGTGCGTCCCTGCCCGTCGGTGACGCGCCCGTCATCGAGGATCTGCAGCATCACGTTGAACACGTCCGGGTGGGCCTTCTCCACCTCGTCGAAGAGGATCACGGCATAGGGGCGGCGGCGCACCGCTTCGGTGAGCTGGCCGCCGGCCTCATAGCCCACGTAGCCGGGGGGGGCTCCGATCAGGCGACTGACACTGTGTTTCTCCATGTATTCCGACATGTCGATGCGCACCATGGCGTCATCGCTGTCGAACAGACGGTTGGCCAGAGCTTTGGAGAGTTCCGTCTTGCCGACGCCGGTGGGTCCCAGGAACAGGAAGCTTGCGATCGGGCGGCCGGGGTCACTGAGACCGGCCCGTGATCGCTGGATCGCATCAGCAACGGCTTGCACCGCAGGCTTCTGTCCGATCACCCTTTGATGGAGATCCTCTTCAAGATGCAGCAGTTTCTCCATTTCGCTCTGCACGAGGCGGGCCACCGGGATGCCGGTCCATTTGGCGATCACTTCGGCGATATCGTCTTCCGTCACCTCCTCCCGCAGCATCGATTTATCAGAGGAGTCTTCGGTGCTGGCCAGGATGTTTTCCTTGTCCTGCAGTTGTTTCTGAAGACCTGCCAGGGTGCCGTACTCCAGTTCGGCGGCTTTGTTGAGGTCGTAGTTGCGTTTGGCCTGCTCAACCTGCAGCTGCACCCGTTCGATCTCCTCCTTCAGGGATGAGAGCTCATCGATGGCCCCCTTCTCCTGTTGCCACTGGGCATTGAGGGCGCTCTGCTGTTCAGATAATTCGGCAAGCTCCCGCTCCAGCCGCTCCAGCCTTTCCCTGCTGGCGGGATCAGATTCCCTGCCCAGGGAAAGCTTCTCCATTTCAAGCTGCAGGATCTTGCGATCGATCTCATCGATCTCCTCCGGCTTGGAGGTGATTTCCATCTTCAGGCGTGCCGCTGATTCATCCACCAGGTCGATGGCCTTATCGGGCAGGAAGCGATCGGCGATGTAGCGGCTGCTGAGAACAGCTGCGGCGACAAGAGCATTGTCGGCGATGCGCACGCCATGGTGAACTTCGTAACGCTCCTTGAGTCCGCGCAGGATTGAAATTGTGTCTTCCACCGAGGGTTGATCCACCAGAACCTGCTGGAATCTGCGCTCGAGGGCGGGATCTTTTTCGATGTGCTGGCGATGCTCATCAAGGGTTGTGGCGCCGATGCAGCGCAGTTCGCCCCTGGCCAGCATCGGCTTGAGCAGATTGCTGGCATCCATGGCTCCCCCGGTGGCCCCAGCACCGACAACGGTGTGAATCTCGTCAATGAACAGCACGATCTGTCCATCAGATTCCGTCACTTCCTTGAGAACCGCCTTCAA
>DASCPR010000159.1:0-6829 GCA_036012625.1 Prochlorococcaceae cyanobacterium Fu_MAG_50 | reverse complement strand
CAGTGGATTCATAGGGCAGCACATTCCGCCCCGGGATGCAGATGGAGCGGGCACCAGGAATCATTGTCTGATAGATGAGTGCACGCTGATCAGCAGCATCCGCTCGCGCTACCCGTGAAATGCCACTTGCCCGCTCTCCAAAGAGTGCAAGCACAGGAATACTGATCGATTGAAGTTGAGGATGATAGTTTCGCCGCCAGAATCCTGAAAGGAAAGAAAATACTGCCCAGCGGTTACGCATCGGCCGCGCTCCAGATTCGAGAGTATCCAGCCATTCAGAATCAATATCCTCAGCTTCCGCGAAGAGCTCACGTTTCGAGAAAGAAAAGAGGAAGGCCCGTCGACGTGCCCACAAATAAAAAGCACTACCCAAGGGGCCCCTGAACAACAAAGTCCAAAGCATTGAACTCAGGATTGGATTAGCGTCCTGGCCCATCACCTTCCAACCTGGCGGACCAATCATGATCAGGCCAGCAACAAGCTCAGGAGTTTGTTTAGTAACTTCAAGGGCAACTGGCAGTGCCGCACCCTGAACCATCAACACAACAGGCCTGCTGATGTGATCAGCCAACAGCTCAAGCAAGGGTTCAGCCCAAAGGGAAGGGGTGAGTTGTTTAAAAGGTTGACTGGATTGACCACAACCCCAGAGGTCGGGAAGAATCAATGGGTACGTCTGCCCGAGGGAAAACCAGCGCGCCAAAAAACGATCCCAGAAATGGGAGGAGAGTCCCACACCGATCGGATGAATCGCCAGAATCGGTATTGAAGCTGATGAGAGTTCACCATAGATCCTGACATTACAAATACAAAGATCCTTGGCAATTCGCAGAGTGGTATAGGGTTGAACCATCATGCCTACTAAGTGATTGAAGCCACCCAAACGACTTCACTCAGGAGAAGATCAGAGATTCGAGCGTACCAAAACTAAATAGTCTTAACAAAAGATATCTAATCTGCTTTTGAATTGATTTCTTGAGATTGATCGATCCCTTGCATGTCGTCTCCAGTCTCACCAAGATCAATTTCCAGGGCAGCTTGCTTATGAGTGATGTTGCCATCAAAGCGAATGACCCACTCCTGAACTTTTACGTTATGTTCAGTCATCAGAACTGCCAAGTGCAAGTTTATTAATACTAGCAGAGTAATCAATGGGCATATTCAGTGCAACAGGCAAAGCATCTGCCTGTCAAGCAAGACCAAGGATCAGCTTCACTCAATGGAAAACCAGAAACCATCCTTAACAGTGTCGATCCTGGAGCACCAGCCAGAATCAAGTCCGATGAAATAAGAGCGCGATTTGCAGAGGTCCACACCCCTGACCTAAGCCCCTCAGCCCCCTAAGACAGATGCTGCATCGCATGCCTCTGAAGACTGATACTCAGCCAAGAGGACCTGCCAACAACTCATCCTGAAATTCAGAGGACACAGTCGCTAGATTGAATCATGATCAAACTTCTGCTCAACGCCCTCTGGTTCGTACTCGGTGGGCTTGTGATGGGTCTTGGCTGGTGGCTTGCCGGCTTAATTGCAGCCGTGAGCATTGTGGGGTTGCCATGGGCAAGATCCTGTTTCGTGATCGGTAAATTCGCCTTCTGGCCCTTCGGCTATCAAGCTGTAAGCCGAAAAGAATTGACGGGTACTTTTGATCTGGGCACTGGCCCACTAGGCCTGATCGGCAATGTGATCTGGTTCCTGCTGGCTGGTTGGTGGCTGGCCATCGGTCACCTCACGTCAGCCCTTGCCTGCTTCGTAACAATCATTGGCATTCCTTTTGGAATCCAGCACATCAAACTGGCCCTGATCGCCCTAGCACCGGTGGGGATGAAGGTCGTGCCAAATGAGCTTAACTAGAATGAGTTAATGAATAGCAACGGCAGCAGGTGAGTGGTGTTTTTATCCGAATAATTAAGAGTTGATATTGGCAACGGGGATTCGCTGGTTCAAGACGGTTTGAATTGATGTCGCCGCTGCACAAGAGGATTGAGCTTCAAAGTATCGAACGCAGCAGATCGTGCGGCGGTGTGATTCTGGTTAGGCCTCTGGGGCCCGAGCTCGTTCTCGCTGTTGGCGATCTTTGGGGGTTGCAGCTCCTCAATATGTGGAGTGTATGCAGGTATCTCCGCGGAGGCAGCCGCTGAAAAAGAATTGATCGCCTCTGACTGAGCCAACTCCAACCACACAGGGTTGGGGAGCGCTGTCTGCAGGGCTCCTTGGAGAAGATGGCTGGCAGCATCAGAGCGTTCCACGCCATAGATCGAGCAGTAATAATCGAGCCAGGCCACCAGTTCAGGCTCCAACATGATCTCAATGGTTTCAGCCATGGCGGTGAAGGATGCGATTTCTTCTTTGTAGCTCATCGCGCCATGATCAGTGCTTTCGAAAGCCAATCAAGACAATCAGTTGCATTGTTGCTTGATTACAGAACTCACAGACCTGAGGTCTGCATGAAAATCACAGAAGATGGTGCTGATTACCGATGCATAAAAGACACTAACCCAAGCCATGGGTTTTTGCCCTCAGCGAGAAGAGTCTCTACCTCGTGAGCGTCGAAGCCAGGGATAAGGGAATGAAATACAGGCAATATTGCTCAGCAATAGCTGTCCCTGACCCTAGGTAAAATCAAATGAATCAGCGTCTTAGCATTTAGCCATAGGCTAATCAGTTAGCTCAACAAGGAGAATGAGAGGATGCATATCAAAAGTTGTTCAGGACAAACCCTATGACAATCTTGAAGAGATGCGCAACAGGACATAAATAAAACCAGCTTGCGCATGAGCCGGAATGAATAGAATCGCTTAAAGCCCCTTGGTTAGCAGGCCAAAGACATTAATATTATAGGCAAAGATTACGATTGGAACAATAAGCAGGAACCAGGAAATGTATTGGGCACGAAATTGGCGGAGCTCCTTCATCTCCGATTCAAAGCCATTGGCTTCAGCATTGACTGACATTGGAATCACCAAAAAGGAACCAGTTAGTAATCTTCCCCCAAGAAGGAACACCAGAAGCCGGCACGCAACTGAAATGAACAATGGCGTGACAAATGTTTCACGCCAAAGTGACAAATCTCACTGGCACCCGTTGAATGCAGAGTGATATTGGAATCAATCGGTCCTAATGCCTTAATAAAGTGGAGAAAAGAAATCAACCGAAGGAATCTATCGAGTTAACAAATCAGAGGGATCAAAAGCAAAGTTGGTTATGATATTCAATGAGGTAGTTGATTAAACTCCTAGCAATTAGCGATCAGTTCAGTAAAAAAGCGAGTGGTGTTTATCGAAAGACAAGCTGTAAGCGTGTTTTCGGATAGTCATGAATCGCTCTGAGCAGAATCTCCAGGTGCTGAGGTTGCCTCAGGCAACCTGATTCCAGTGGTGTCTTGAACTTGTTTGAGCAAAGCAGCTAGGGAAAGACCAACGTGGCCTTCTCTCTCTCCAACCAAGGTCAGTTCATCCACCTCAAGGTGAGGAACTGTGCCGCTGAGTGTCGAGAGCAGACTTTCCAGCTTTTGCAGCAGAAAGATGCGCTTTGCATCATGGCCAGATCGCTTCAGGGATTCGACAAGATCACGCAAACCCTCTGCCTGGGATCGGCCCTGCTCGACGATCGTGGCAGCAGCACCCTTCGCCTCAGCGATCGCCTTCTGGCTGTTGGCCTCAGCTGGTGCAATCACATCAGCCTGCAATTGCTGGGTCACCTGCTTGATCCGTTCCTCCTGAACTGGCAGTTCGGCCTCGGCTCGGGCCAGCTCAGCACCAACCTCTGCATTCACTTCAGCAACAATCGCTTCACGACGTGTAAGAGCGTTCTTGATGCGCTTCTGTGAATCTGCGGTAGCCACAGCAAGGTCCTTGTCAAGACATCGCAGGGTAGTGATACGGTGATTCTCAGCCTGTTTCACAGCGGATTGAGAGGTTGCTTCAGCCTCGGCGATCCGAGAATCACGTCGCAGCTCAACCTGCTGTTTGCGACCTATGGAATCAAGGTAACGAACATCGTCTGAGATGTTCTGGATCTGGAGGGTATCGAGAACGAGACCAAGCTTCTGCAAATCTTCCTCCGCTTCATCAAGCAGAGTTCGGGCGAAAGTGATCTTGTCTTCGTTCAATTGCTCCGGAGTGAGGCTGGCCATCACCCCTCGCAAGTTGCCTTCAAGGGTCTCCTTGGCAATCCTCTGGATCTGCTCCTGAGATTTACCCAGCAAACGCTCAATGGCATTGTGTATTCCAGGTTCATTTCCTGAGACCTTGATGTTGGCAACACCGGTGACATTCAGCGGCACACCGCCCTTTGAGTAAGCGTTATCAACCTTCAGGTCGATGATCATATTGCTGAGGTCCATACGCATCACCTCCTCAAACACGGGCAGACGAATACTGCTGCCCCCCTTGACGAGTCGATAGCCAACGGTCTCTCCAGAGCTGGTGACGGTGCGCAAGCCAGCAAAGATCAGAACTTCACTGGGTTGACAGATGTAATAGAGCCTTTTGAGAACCATGGCAAAGGCAGAACCGGCAGCAACGGCGGTGATACCAACAGAAAAGAAGATGCCGATCATGATTGATCTCCTGATGAGTTAAGTGTGCCGAGAACATCGATGCCGAGAGTGTCACGGACCTGTTCAAGGAATTGTTTGACGACGTTTGGATAGAGAGACATGAGTCCAGCAAGGCTTGCTGAGCCGTTGCCATCAACGGCGGTGATGCGCTTGAGATGCAGTTGCCTAGGCAGGCTGGCGGCTTGATGCAGAACCATCTCGATCTGCTGAAGAAGGAAGACAACCTCAGCCTCATCGCCAGCTTCCTCCCAGACTTGGGTCAAAAGGTTGTTCACCAGGGCACTCGCCTTGGCATCCTCTGCTGTAGCGGCAGCGTTGCCACGTGCTTTGAGCTCGAGGGCCTTCTGCTGGGCCTGGGCCGGCAGCACCTCCTCGACGCGAAGGCGAAGCCGCTCCAACTCTGCTCTGACCAGTTGAAGCTGCTGCTGTGACTTTGCCCTGGCTTCAAGGGCGGCGGCTTCGGTGCGTTGTTCCTCCGATCGCGAAACCCTCTCCATCACAGCGACCTGAGTACGCACGTCATTTTCCTTTTCAAGAATGGTTGTGTCTGATTCCGTTCTGGCAACTTCAGCGATCTGTTGCATTTCAGCCTCAATACGCTCGGCCTGACCAATGGCCTCAGCTTCAGCGATCTCTGCATCACGAACGATCAAAGCGATTCTGCGTCTACTGATTGATTTGAGATAATCAACATCATCAAAGACACTCTGAATCTTCAAAGTATCGAGTTGTAAACCTAGACGTTCTAGATCTTCTTCAACATCGCTGGCAATCTGTTCAGCAAATCGCAGGCGGTCTTCGTTGACCTGTTCAGGGGTGAGTTGAGCCACCACGCTGCGCAAATTACCCTCCAGGTTCTCCTGGGCAACCTGGATCATCTCGCGTCGATCCCTGCCCAGAAAACGTTCAATGGCATTGCCAACCACTTCAGGATTCGTGCTCACCTTGACATTGGCAATGGCCTGAATGCTTAAGGGAGTTCCACCCTTGGCATAGGCATTAGATACTTCAACAAGGACGGGAAGCACTGCCACATCCATTCTTCTGGCGGTTTCAAGAATTGGTTTAACGAGAGTCCAGCCACCAAACACAACCCGATAGCCTTGCCTGTCGCCTCTGTGATTCGTGGAGCTTGAGCCAGTTACAACAAGGATTTCATTAGGCCGACAGATACGGATCAACCACTTGCTGAGGATCATCAGAAAGATGAGAAAGGCTAGAACTGCAGCACTGACACCAAAAACAGTTTGATCAATAGGCCGTGATGGACCGGAATTTGCCAGCAACGGCTCGGAAGACAGAGAAAAGCCTTGCTTATGGGTATCTGCCTGAATGGTTGAGGTCTTGTTCATGGGATTGACAATGAATTAATTCTAGAAGGGATACAGGTGATACTGGGAAGGGAAAGTTTCAGAAGCCCGATCAGTTGACAGTGGAATCATGATTGGTCAGCTGATCAGCGTGCATAACTTTAAGATTATTGGCAGAAATGCTGATCACAACGATCTGATCACCAATCTGGAGCGGTCCGGAAAGGCTGAAGGCCGTACGTCGAATCAAACTGCCCTTCACCTGTAACTCGACACTTCCGCGCTGGCCAGCCTCCATCGGCAATTTTACAGTGCCAATCTGACCTATCAGATCATTCTGACGAACAAGACTGTCAACATCACGCCTGGAGAGAGACGTCATCGCCTTGTAAGCAAGAAAACCAATGACAAGACCAGTTGCGCCAGCAAGGACAATTGAGAACAGCCCATAAAGGCCTGGGACGATGAGCTGCAGCAACAAGCCACTCAGCCCAAAGAAGCAGAGTCCGAATGACCAGAATCTGGTACTGAGCAGCAAGCCAAGGGGGAGGTCTGATAAAGGCAGATCTGCCAAGTCTGCCTCTGCTGAATCAGGGACAGAGTCAAGATCGCCAGCATCTGAAGAAAAGATGGCAAGCAGGATCAATAGACCACCGCCAAGAAAACAGAAGACATAGGTGGCAGTCATGTGGCAGTGCTGGTATCAGGTAGAAAAGAAATCCTGATAGTGGCAGGATAAGCACCTCTGTGCTGCAAGCAAGGGCATAGCCCACAGCCAATTGTTCTGTCGCGGGTTGTTGAGGTGGAGGCCAAGCTGTAAGTGTTCAAAAAATTAAACAGTTAAAGTCGTTTAAAAATGGCGTATTATCTGTAAAGGAGAAATCAATGATCAAACGAGATCATCAATCGCCGCTTCTCAACTGAGAGTTCATAGGTAGGGTTGCTGACAATAATCGGAGCA
>DASCPR010000158.1:0-4220 GCA_036012625.1 Prochlorococcaceae cyanobacterium Fu_MAG_50 | reverse complement strand
CTCCATCGGCGGTGCGTACCCACTACATCCAACAGGTTGCGGAACGCCTGAGTGGCGGCCAGGGGCGCCTGGCACTGCAACTTGAGGAGGATCTACGCCAGCAGGTGAAGGGGCAGCGATGGCACGGCCGCTCCAGTCGTCATGAACAGCCCGGGGAAGCCGGTCTGCGGGAACGCAGCGAAGCGGAGATCCTGCTTCTCTATCTTCACTGTGCACGCCATCGCGCTGCAATCAGATCTGAGTTGCGGATGCGGGAGCTGGAAGACTTCGCGATTCAGCATCACAGGTTGCTCTGGGCTGCGATCACAGACCTGGAGGAAACCAACCTCGGTGCTGGTCGCCTTGAGGCGATCAGTCGTGGCCAGGATGATGGCCTTGATCTTGCTGATATTGAGCTACCACGCCTGCTCACGGATCAGCTGCTGCTCGAGAACAGTGCCCTGGTGTCTCGACTGACGCCGCTGCTTGAACCCGGTGAACTGGAACGGGTTCGCCTCGCCCAACCTATGGAGCAGTTGCGTGGCACCGCTGCTGTGCTTGAGCGTCAGAAGAGTCTCAAGCGCTGTCGTCATCTGTTGGAGGCCTGGGGTGGCCAACGTCTCAACACCCTGGAACTGTGCATCGCGACGCTGATTGAGGAGGAGCGCCATCAGCCTGAGGCCGCTGTGGATATGGAGGCTCGTATTCAGGTGATGTTTGAAGAGCTCAACCGTGATGCCCTGCGCTTCCAGGAGCTTTATTACAGCGAACGCAAACACATCGCCCATCTGGATCAGCAGCGCTGCAGTGGTTTCACGGTGCAGGAGCAGGTCCCGGCCTGAGGCCCGCTCCCCGGGGTTTTGATCGTTGATGAGCTGTGATGTCAGCTTGGTGAACGTGATCACCATGGCCGCCAATGACACCCCAGGAAGCGCTACAGGTCACCCAGGGGGTGATGGAACGTATGGAACAGGCTCAGCAGGACCTCACCGAGGAGGTGGTGAAGCTGGCGAAGAAGCAGGAAGAGGGCATCAAGCAACTGGAGAGAATGGAATACGCCATCAGTTCGATCGGAAAGTTGCTGGTGCTGCTCGACTTTGATCCCACAAGAGATCTGGATGTTCTTCAGGAGTTTCGCTCCAAGGGCTTCAAGAACTGAAGCTGATCGCTGCTTTGCCGGCGGGGCTTTGCCTGAATTCAGCGCTCCACAGTCAGAGCATGGGCTGGTCTCAACGTGTCGCTGATGATGTCTACTCTTACCTCTGCCGTTTGCCTTCAGGATGTTTAGCCTGGCAGGCATGTGCCGCCATGGAACGTCCAGAGGCAGGGTTGTTGAGTGACAAGATTATTGAGTGACTTGTTGATTGAGCGGCATGTTTGTTCAGCTCACCAGTGATCCATCCTCGAGTTTGACGATTCGATCAGCGATGTCGAGAATTTTGTTGTCGTGGGTGACCATCACGATTCCCGCCTGCGAATGATCCGCCAGATTTCTGAACAGATCCACCACATCCCGGCCTGATTCCTTATCGAGTGCGGCGGTTGGCTCATCAGCCAGCAATAGTTTCGGTTTTCCTGCCAGGGCGCGTGCAATCGCCACCCGTTGTTTCTGCCCTCCCGAGAGTTTGGCCGGATAGAACAGGTTCCGCTCAGCCAGGCCAACCGCTGCAAGGCTTTCACGGCAGCGTTCATCGATGGCGGCATTCCCCTTCTTCAGCCATTGAGGGGACACTTCCAGCCCCAGCCGCACGTTCTGCAGGGCCGTGAGATAGGGCATCAGGTTATGGGCCTGAAAGATGAATCCCACCTGTTGTCGCAGTTTTGTCAGCGTTGGCTTTGAGGCATTGCGAAGTTCCTCGTCAAAGATCTTCAGGCTGCCTTCCTGTGCTGCCCGTAATCCTCCCAGCATCGTCAGCAGGGTGGTTTTACCTGAACCGGATGGCCCCAGCAGGATCATGATCTCGCCGGGATTCACCTCCAGCTGGATGTCCCTGAGCACCAGTCTGCGCTCATCTGCGTCGCCGAACCAGTGACTCAGACCTTCGATTTTTACTAGGGGAGTTGTTGCCGTCATCATTGACCCCGGTTCAGAAGACATCAGCTGGATCAAGGCGCCGCAGCTTGCTGGTGGCAAGCCAGCCGGACCCACTGCATAACAGCAGGGTGAGGATGAACACCATGGCGGCCCTACCGATCGACATCACCACCAGCAGCCCTGTGGATCTCATCAGGATCTGATAAAGGGCGATGGAAAGAATCAGACTCGGCAGGAAGGCCAGTGTGGCGAGGATGATTGATTCCTGAACGATGATGCCAACAACGATTCGATCTGAGTAGCCCATGGCCTTCATCGTGGCGTACTCGCCAAGGTGATCGCCAACCTCTGAGTAGAGGATCTGGTAGACAATGATGCTGCCAACGGCAAGGCCAACCAGAACACCGAGGTTAAAGATCAACCCGAAGGAGGTGTTTTTTCTCCAGTGATTCATCTCCTGCTGCTGCAATTCCTTGATCGTCAGCACCTTCAGAGAGGGATCCAGAATACTGTTGATAGAGGCTTGCACCCTGGCCACGTTTGCCTTGGGCTGCAGCTTGATCACACCGAGCTGGATGTCGCCACGGTTGCTGTCAGGAAAGAAGACCTGAAAGTTTGTAGTTGAGGTGATCAGATTGATATCGGCGGCGAAGGTGAGCCCGAGTTTGAACAGACCCGTGACCTTTGCCTGTTGGCCACGCAGTTCGGTGTCGTAGATCCCCCCTGCGCTCACCACCTTGCTCACAGGCCCGGCAGCCTTTTTCGATGACGTGTCGAAGAGCACGCTGTTCGGAAGTTGAAGCTGGGCACGCTGCTCCTTCAGAGCCGGCAGTTTCAGGGCCGGATTGCTGGGGTCCACACCGAAGACCAGGGCCTGTTTCGTCTCGCGTGTGTCGGTGTTGATCCAGTCGATCTTGCCCACATGCAGGGGACTCACGGATTGAACGCCTGCAATGCCGCGAACCCGGGCCAGTTGAGCGCGTTGAAAGCGCAGTGGTTCGCCGAGATTTGTATAACGCCGGGGAACCATGGCCAGCTCACCGTTCAGCTGCTCGATCGGACGTTTCTGACTGTCATAGAGAGCGCCCGAGAGACCCAGCTGAAAGAAGACAAGCACATTGGCAAAGCTCACTCCAGCCACGGCGGCGATCAGTTTCATCGGCCGATGACTGAGCTGCAGCCAGGCGATCGGCGTGCGTGGACTCCGTTTCATTTGGACTGGTTCATCAGGATTGTTTCCTCAGGACTGGTCTCATCAGGACTTCGTTCTCAGCTGCCGCTGTTGTTCCGTAAGCGGGGCGAACAACACATTCACCTGCAGATTGTTGACCATGCTGGCTTCGGTGATGGCGCTTTGGGGAAGCGCAATCTTCACTTCCACCACCCGTCGATCCACGTTGTCACCGGCTTCGCCGCTGACAACACTCTGTGTGCTCACCTGGCGCGAGATTTCCACGACCTTCCCCTTGGCGCTTTTATCAGGGAAGCCATCGGCGGTGATTGTGGCTTCCTGCCCAAGGCGGATCTCAGGACGGTCGGTCTGGTAAACCTCCGCAACTACTCCCATCCGTGAACTTTCACCCATATCAAGGATTCCTGCTTCCGAAACCTTGTCTCCGGCCCTGGCATTGATCTTGAACACGGTTCCGGCGATGGGCGCTTTCACTGTCGCCAGGGCGAGGTCAGCTTTTTTCTTCTCGAGATCCGCAAGGCTGACTTCGAGCTCTGCTTTCAATGTGCTCTGGTTCGCGATCGATTCATGAAGCTTTGCCGTTGTAACGGCAGCCCGGGCGACTTTGGCCTCGCTTGTGCTTGCACTCATGGCTCCATTGGCATACAGGTCACGGGCGCGCTTCGCCTCGGCTTCGGCTTGGACCTGCTTCGCCCGATGTTCCTCGATGACAGAGGTCTGGGCGTCAAGCTTTTTCCTGGCAACATCGATCAAGGCCTCCGATTGTGCAACCTCGGCACTGAGAGTGGTCTGACTCTCAAGGATGGCAAGGGGGGTACCTGCTTTCACCTCCTGACCTTCTTCAACAAGAATCTGTCGAACCCGGTCATTGCTGAGTGCGCTCGGCACCGAGACCTTGATATTGCCGCTGAGAGGTTCGATCCTGCCCAGGGCAGACACCTGACGGGGGGCTAATTCCTGATCGGCTTCATCGGAATGCTGCCACAAATCACAGCTTGTGAGCGTTGTGATCCC
>DASCPR010000157.1:0-2312 GCA_036012625.1 Prochlorococcaceae cyanobacterium Fu_MAG_50 | reverse complement strand
CGACGCTCGAGTTGCTCTGCCAGATGAGCGGGGTCTGCACGCAGCAGCAGATCTCCTCCCGCGAACACAACCTGGGGAAGTTTGAGCACATCCACATAGGGGAAACCCAGTTGCAGGGTGGGTCGAGCTGGGCTGGTTGCCGTTGCATCAGCCAATGCTGTTGTGGCAGCCAGTGCTGTTGTGGCAGCCAGTGCCGTATGCAATGCCGCCATCCCTGATGGCAACAGGGCCACTGATTCGGGATCACAGCCATAGAGAACCGCGAGTCTTTTGCGCAGCTGGGCTCTGGCGGCCTCACCCGCTTGAGGAGAGGGGGGATGCTGCCGGCCGAGGGCAGCGCCGGCCTGGCGTGATGACGCCCCCAGTCCGGTGTGCTGCCAGAACTCCATGGCGTTGGCTGTGGCGGCGTCCTCGCAGATCAGGCAGGGGAGCCCCCGCACCCTGACGATCGAGGTAGTGGCCCCTGGTTTTTTGCGTCGGCAATGGTCTCTGGCCAGCTGGGCGGCTTGCTCGGTGGGATAGGGCCAGGCAGTGCATCCTTGCCCGGGATGCTGGGCCAGTGCCTCAGCGGCAAGCTCAGCCACCAGTGGATTGAAGCCGAAGCGTGGGTAAATGGCCCGCAGGGCCTGGCGACAGGCAGGCTCTTTCTCTTCATAGGCAACCACGTCAGCCCAGCGGGGCAGTGCGACGGAAACCGCATGGGGGCTGTCTGGCATGGGGCAGCCAAGATCAGTCGCCTGCCAGCAGGGATCGCGGAGGAGGTTGCGGCAACTCACGGCAGCTGATTGAGGGCCTGGGAGAGATCGGCACGCAGATCGCTGAGGTCTTCACAACCCACCGAGAAGCGCACAAGACCATCATCGATGCCCAGCTTCCTTTTCACCTCAGGGGCCACGGCGGCGTGGGTCATGGTGGCCGGATGGCAGATCAGGCTTTCGATGCCGCCGAGACTCTCGGCCATGGTGAACAGGCGCAGGCTTTTGCAAAGGCCATAGGTTTGCGCTTGCGTTGCCTTGAAACTGGCTGTGACGATGGCGCCGCCACCGTGCATCTGAACCTTGGCCACGGTGTGCTGAGGATGGTCGTGGCGCAGGGGGTAGCGGACCCAGTTCACCCCTGGATGGGTTGCCAGTTGATCGGCCAGGGCCGCGGCATTGGCCATCTGTCGTTCAAGGCGCAGGGGCAGGGTCTTGATGCCGCGGGTGATCAGCCAGCAATCGAAGGGGGAAGGCTGCAGGCCAAGGGCCTTCTGGGCGAACACCATCTGCTGATGCCAGGCGGGATCGTTGCTGCAGACGGAGCCGCCGAGGGCATCCGAGTGGCCATTGATGTATTTGGTTGTGCTGGTGAGCGAAAGGGTGGCGCCAAGATCCAGAGGACGCTGAACCAGGGCGGTGGCAAAGGTGTTGTCAACCACCACCGGAACCCCGGCAGCAGTTGCAGCAGCACAGACGGCCTGCAGGTCAATCACCTTGAGCAGGGGGTTGGTGGGGCTTTCCAGCCAGACCATGGCTGGTTTCTCCGCGGCAATGCTGGCCAGGGAGGCAGGGTCCGTGAAATCCAGCCAGGTGGTGCGCACCCCAAAGCGTTGGAAGACCTGCTCGAACAGACGCACTGTGCAGCCATAGAGGTTTTCCTCACAGAGCACCAGATCACCGCTGCTGAGGGTTGAAGCCACTGCGGTGATGGCGCTCACACCGGAGGCGAACACTGTGGCGTGGGCGCATTGCTCCACGGAGGCCAGCACAGCTTCGAGGATGCGGAAGTTGGGATTGCCGGAACGGGTGTAGTCGAAACCTTCAGGGTTGCCGTGGGCGAAGGTGGCAGTAGGAAAAATCGGCGGCATCACGGTGCCGGTCTCCGCCGCGAAGCTCTCGCCGTGATGGATTGCACGGGTGGATGGTCCTGCTGCCACCGTTGGATCGCTGTGGGGATGGGATTCGGCTGAAGCCACTAGGCAGCAGAGGCTTTCAGCAGGTTAAGGAAGGGGGTGTGGCCGGGGCCCTTTTGCAAGCTCAAGAGCTCTGCTGATGAACCTGGTGAGACAAAACAGTCAGATGTTTTTATTAAGTGGAAGGATGATGATTTGGGCCGGAAAGATGACCTTGTTGACGCGGTGTTGGTAACGCAATTTTATGAATGTAAATTCTATTGACGCTGTTTTGATCTGTGGTTCAAAAGGATAATCTGAATAGCTCTGGCGAGCAGCTGTTTGGGAGTAACTCCCTAAGTGTGAATGCCTAAGTGTGAATGTTTGAATATGAATGAATTTGGCTGCGCATCAGGGCGATGAACTGCCAGGCCATCTTAGA
>DASCPR010000156.1:0-4358 GCA_036012625.1 Prochlorococcaceae cyanobacterium Fu_MAG_50 | reverse complement strand
GAACCACTCCAAAAAGGTGGTGGCGGATAAGAATGAATCGATGAATGCAGACGTCCGCTGGCAACAACGCTTTGCGAATTATCGACGTGCTTTGGAGCAGCTGGAGAGTTTTTTTGAGCCCCCTGAGCTCAATGCCCGTGAACAGCAAGCAGGGCTTGATCAAAGCATTTGAAACCACCTTTGAACTGGCCTGGAACACCTTGCGGGATCTGTTGCGCAATCAGGGAAATACCACTCAGCTTGGCTCACGCGACACGATCAGGGAAGCTTTTCGCCTTGACTTGATCAGCGACGGTGAAGCTTGGATGCTGATGATCCAGGATCGCAATCTCACTAGTCACACCTATAACCGGGCAACGGCCGATGCAATCGCCACCAATATGAAACAGAGCTATCTGAGTAGTTTTAAGCAGCTGAGGGCCCATCTTGAGCGGGTGGTGCGCTGTATCTGGAGACGAGGATCCCCGTTGTGATTGATGGAGCAGCACATATGCAGTGGCTGAGTAATCTGCCAGGCACTTGCAATCCATCCTTCAAGAGCTGGCTTATTGAGCCAACCAATTCAGCCAAGCCGTAATCAGGCTTGAATGTCCGGGGCAATTCATTGCTAGCAGATCCTGGAAATTGCAGGTCTCGTAGATCCAGTGACCTTTCTTTCTTCCTTTCTTGTTATGTGATCTCTTTGCCTGGCTAGGTGAGGTGTGCTTGATGGGCAATGGGGGATGAACCCCCAGGCTGTTCATGGCTGATTTGGCAGACATCTGCAAGGCGTGATTCAGAATGTTGATATGAACCGTGCACTTGACTGGCTTCATCTGCATCTGGACCAGCAATTCTGGGGGCATGGACTGGGACGTTCTTTCCGTGAGTTGCCGGTGGAGACAGCCACTCATCTATCAGCGGCAGTCTCAGAACTGGAAGATCGGTTGCGTGTTCTCGATGCCCTCTACATCCCCACGCGCTATCCGGATAGCCTGCCTGATGGAGCACCAACTGACCATTTCGGCCGTCTTCAAAGTCAAGACGCTCTCCAGCATGCCTGTGCGATCGTTGCATCAATCCGTACTGCGCTGGCCTCAACCTGAACAGGTGCTGGCTGAAGTGGAACAGTGGGCTCAGGTTCAGCAGTGCCGCAGATCAACCCTTGAGCGTGTTGGTGTTTTTGGAAGCTATGGGCGGGGCGAAGCAAGTGTCGGCAGTGATCTTGATCTGTTGCTTATTGATAACGCCGCTGATGGGCCACAGCATCAACGACTGCTGATCTGGCCATTGGAGCAACTGCCTTTGAGCTGTGATGCCTTGGTACTTTCGCCGGCTGAATTTCAGCAGCTGATGGCAAGTGGAAGCCGCATGGCCACAGAATTGCAATGTGATCTGCGCTGGTTAAAGCTAACGAAGAGTTGAATTCACAACCTTGCCTCCTCCAAAAACCTGCCTCATGGATAAACCTTTGGAATTGGAAGAATGGGCTGGCTTGTGCAACAAAAACCACAGGCTTGATCCAAGTCTTGATCAAAGTTTTAAACCAAGCCTTGCAGCTTCGATTGCTTCCGCTCAGCTGATCGTGCAGGACGCCGCGCTCGCCGATGCTAAGCAGAGTTGTGCAGTGCCATCAATGATCATCTTTAATACAGCAGGTCTGGCATGACCTGCCTTCTTATCTTCTTTTCTTTGCCTCAATAACATGATTGGCCCGTAGTGTTGTTAAGACGTCCGCAAGACAGCAACGGGAAAACCTCCATGGCTTTTTATTCGGCTTGTTGCACATCGTCTTGCCGTTCACAGCGTTCCCAGAGCACTTCGCCGGCACGTTCGAGATGGGCTTGCAAGTCAGCGTGATCAATGAGATGCCGCAATTGCAAATCAATGGGCCAGGGCAGCATCAGATCATCGAGTCTGGCGCCCAGCTCAAGTAGCTCTTGCAGGCCCATGGCAGGAGCTTCCAGGCAGAGATCGATGTCAGAGCCTGAGCGGTGGCGCCCCAGAGCCCTGGAGCCATAAAGCAGTACCCGCTGCACAGCAGGCTCCTGTTGAAGCTTTTTAAGCAGCAAGCTGCTTTCCCGTTGGGGGATTCCGGGAATCATGCCAACGTCCACCTGGGCTGAATCCGTCATCGAGACATTGCCCGCCGTGTCATGGCCTCGTGCAATGCGCTCAGTTCGGGGCCGTACTGCCGTTGAATCAACTGGGCGATCTCATGGGCCAGGGCTGGGTTGTAGGTGTGGCTGGTGAGATTGCGGCTGCGGATCATGGCCATCCAGGTGGTTTCGCTGCCAACTGAAAGCAGCTCGCGAACCACCGCTTCTCGAACCGCATCGCGGGCACCGCTGATGCCGCTCACACCCTGATCGACAAGAAAATCCTTCAGCAGCAGCCAACTGAGCTCATGGGTGAATTCAAAGGCCTGGATCAGACCCTGTTCCTCCAGTTCACTCAATATCCGTGAATCGGCAATGACGAGTGCGCGCTGAAGCGTCGCCAAAGCGCGCCCATAGTTGTTGAGCCGCTGCAGCCAGCGCACATCAGCTTCTGCCATTGCACTCCACTCCGATGGAGACAGTGTATGGAGGATTAGGAGGCGGGGTATTCAGAAGTTCGAGAGATCAGCAGCTCCAGCAAAAACCGCCTGGCCATAGCACTTGGTGCATCCCATGAGTTGATATGAAATCCGATAGCCTTGCCTGCTCGAATTCGCCCAGTAAAGCGACATCTCCCTGAGCTACAAGCCCCTGGGGCAAAGGGATCGGCGAGGTGGTTGGTTGATGCTCCCCTACGCTTTCTTGATTGATTGGAAGTGGGTGCTAAGGGTTTTTAATTGATGTCACAACCTCTATGCCCTAAGTATCAGGTCGTGATCCCCAGGTCGGGCTGCGATGAAACTCTTCTGGGGCTACGGTTGGGGCCTGGAGATCGTTGAACACCATGGCAGTCACTGAAAACAAGCTCTTGCGCGAAACGTTTACCTATTGGTGTGAAAGTGATGGAACTTTTCTGGGTTATTTGAATACCTACCCAGACCATTGGACCCAGGGAGATGACCTACAAGACCTCAAGGAGCACCTCCTCGACCTCTATTACGAGTTTGCAAAAGAACAACTGCCTGGGATCCGCAAGGTTGAAGAGCTTCTGGTGGTTTGAAAAGAACTGATTTGATCAAGCAGTTGGATCAGGCGGGCTGCATTCTCCTTAGGCATGGAGGACGGCATGACATCTACTCCCAACCGATCACAGGGCGAACCCAGCCAGTTCCCAGGCATCATGAGATCAATGAAATCCTGGCAATAGTTCGGCCAGGTTTGATGGGAGCACTACCAGAGAATGTGGCAGGGGAAAGCTTGCAGAGCAGGATCCAGGCTCACCAGTGTCAGCTGAACCAGCTCGGCCTGGGCAGCTAAAAGGCGATCAAAAGGGTCCCGGTGGGGGATCGGGTAGGCGCCGGCGTGTAGGCCATGCTGGAGGGTGATCGGCACTAGATCAAATCCTTGGGCGGCGAGCAGCAGGGGCAGGTCATTGAGCAGTTCGATGGCCGCTGGCAGTTTGCCAAGCCGAACTTTTGTGGCGATCTCCCAGCCGGATGCGGCACTCACGTGAACTGGGTTCGTTGGATCGGCAATGGCTGCATGGGCCCTGGGCGATAGGCGATCAGGATCGGCCAGCCACCAGAGCAAGGCGTGGGTATCGAGCAGCAGTGGGGCCATGGCCTATCACGTTCAGAGCAGGGGCTGCTCAAGGGCAGCGAGCTCTTCCTCCGGCAATGGCTCCAGAAGTGCCTCCATGGGCGGCAGGGTGATTCGCCCGGCCAGCACGCCGGGTTGCCGCAGGGGGATGGGCTGCTCAAGGGGCACCAACCGCGCCCAGGGACGGCCGCCCTTGGCGACCACGATCGTTTCGCCAGCATGGGCAGCGTCGATCAGACGCGAGAAGTGGGTTTTGGCCTCATGCACATTCACGGTGCGCTCAGGATTAGTGGTGGCCATGACCTGGCGGATGTCAACCCATTGATGTTAGTCCGCTGCTGGACTAATTGGACAACCTGGCTTGAGCGCCTCCTCGATGCCAGCCTTGCCCTCGCTTGCGCCTGCATGGGTGGATGGCGATCGCGCCTGGTGACGCATGCTCGAATTCGCCGAAGAGTTCGCCATCTCCTTGAGCTATGAGCTTTTGATGCTCGGCGAACGCCACGCCGGGGAGCTTGACGATTGACAGGCTGCTGGCTGATCAGGGCAGCACCGTCTCGGCAAGAGTTGCTAGCCGTCGATCGGCTGTGAACAACACTGCGGCTTCCCGCCGGGCCAGGGCCAGGTAGATGCAGTCATCAACCGGATGATCCAGATGCATCGCCAGGGCCAATGCTTCCT
>DASCPR010000155.1:0-6409 GCA_036012625.1 Prochlorococcaceae cyanobacterium Fu_MAG_50 | reverse complement strand
GGTGATTGTGGAGAAGCGCCAAGGCCCTGGGCAATTTCCGCTGCTGCTCTGTCTGACGGACGACAACCTCTGGTTGCTGGTGCCATGCAAGTCAGTGGTGAGTCTGCATGCAGAACTGAGTTGCCTGCAGGTGGATGGTCTGATGCCGCCGGATCTTGAGCGTGCCGGTGAACTCCGCCATGGGGATCAGGGCAGTGGTGGCTTGGCTCTGGCCGTGGGGCATATGGCCAATCGTCATGACATGACCACCCCTCAGTACGACCTGGCTGGGGAAGTGTTGGCCCAGGCCGGGCTCGTGAGGTCTTTTGAAGAGGACTTGGAACAGCATTCAGCGCACCGCTGGGGAGATCGCAGGCAGTTGAAAAAACATCGTCGGCGCATGGAGGAGCTGGAAGTTGAGATCCAGGAACGGCAACGACTTCTCCATCACCGGGCCAACCGCCACTGGGAGACCTTCCTGGCGCTGATTGAGATTCTGCGCCATTTCGGCTGTCTGGATGATCTCGAACCCACCGAGATCGGCCGCACCGTGGCGGCTCTTCGTGGAGACAACGAGCTATGGCTTGGCCTGGCGGTGATGAGTGGACATCTCGATGAACTCACGCCCCCTGACCTGGCGGCGGTGTTTGAGGCGATCAGCACGGAGGTGAACAGACCGGATCTCTGGAGTGGCTTCCCACCACCGCCTGGGGCTGAGGAGGCCCTGCATTCACTCTCGAGTATTCGTCGGCAACTCTTACGGCTGCAGGAGCGTTCCAGCGTGGTTGTGCCTGCCTGGTGGGAACCGGAATTGATGGGGCTTGTTGAGGCCTGGGCGAGGGGAACGGCCTGGAATGATCTGATTGCAAACACCTCCCTTGATGAGGGTGATGTGGTGCGGATCCTCAGGCGCACTGTTGATCTGCTTGCACAGGTGCCCTATTGCGAAGCGATCAGTGAGCAGCTGCGAGGTAATGCCAGACTGGCCTTGAAGGCAATCAATCGCTTCCCAGTCTGCGATTCAGAGGATCTGTTCTCAGCGGCAGGAGTGGAGGCAGCGCTCAACCCCGCCACGGAAAGGGTGGCTTGAACCTCTGGGTTGGCTGACTCAGAGTTGAGGTCTGATCATGGTTTCCGGGTCGACAATGCGATCGAATTCAGCTTCGCTCACGTAGCCGAGATCCATGGCCGCTTCCCGCAGGCTCAGGCCTTGTTCATGGGCATAGTGGGCGATGCTGCTCGCCTTGTCGTAGCCGATCTCCGGTGCCAGGGCTGTCACCAGCATCAGCGACTGCTCAAGATCTCTCTGGATCCGGCTGCGGTTCGGTTCGATGCCTTCAACCATGGCGACCCGGAAGCTGCGGCAGGCGTCGTGAAGCAGTTCGATGGCATGCAGCAGATTGAAGCCGATCATCGGCTTGTAGACGTTCATCTGCAGGTGGCCGCCGGCTCCAGCCATCGCCACTGCCGCGTCCAACCCCATGACCTGGGTGCAGACCATGGCCATGGCTTCGCATTGGGTGGGATTCACCTTGCCCGGCATGATCGAGCTCCCCGGCTCATTCTCCGGTAGATGAAGTTCTGCCAGGCCTGCCCGTGGACCGCAGGCAAGCAGGCGCAGGTCATTGGCGATCTTCAACAGGGACACCGCCAGAAGGCGAAGTTGTGCCATCGCATGAACCAGGCCGTCGTGGCTAGCCATCACCGCGAACTTGTTCGTGGCGGCGCGGAAGGGCAGTCCCGTGAGCTCGGCAAGTTCCGTGGCGATCGCTGCGTCGAAATCAGGCGGAGCATTAAGGCCGGTGCCCACGGCCGTCCCCCCCAGCGGCAGGGGATAAAGCTCCGAGAGACAGTCCTTGATTCTTGTGCGAGCAACAGCAACCTGATCTCTCCAAGCGGAGGTTTCCTGACCGAGGCTGATGGGCACAGCATCCTGAAGGTGGGTGCGACCGATTTTGATGATCGTCATCCATTCCTCTGCCTTGCTTGCAAAGGAATCAATCAGGCGTTGCAGCTCCGGCAGCAGCAAGGTGCTCAGATCTCGTGTCGCGGCAATGTGGATGGCTGCGGGGAAGGCGTCGTTGGTGGATTGAGAGCGGTTGACGTGATCATTGGGGTGCACAGGGCTGTGACTGCCAAGGGCTTCGCCACTGGCGAGGCAGGCCAGGTTGCTGATCACCTCATTGACGTTCATGTTTGTATGGGTTCCACTGCCTGTCTGCCAGACCCGCAGTGGGAACTGATCATCGTGTTCACCGGCTGCGATCGCTGCAGCAGCGCTGATGATCAGATCCCGTCGCGGCTGATCAAGAACCCCCAGGCGGCAGTTGACACTCGCGGCAGCCTGCTTGATCAAGGCCAGTGCATGGATCAGCCCTGCAGGCATGCGGTCGTCGCTGATGTGGAAATTGCGCAGGGATCGTTCTGTCTGGGCACCCCAGAGAGCCCCTGAAGGAACCTCCACTGGGCCCATGCTGTCGGTTTCAATGCGCGTCTTGTCAGCCATCAGATCTGCGGCAGAAGGCGGAAGAACATCGGAGTGGAGATCCAGCTGTGCACATCAGGATCCTGAGGGTCTGAGCACCAACCAGATGATGAGGACCATGCCGCTGACACTGACCACCACATAAATCCAATCTGCATAGGGCGTCCAGGGCATCGTGGGGCTTCAGAGTCCCAGGCGTTGCCAGATGACATCGAGATTGGCCTGATGGAGATCCGCACTGAAGCACTCCTCAAGTTGACTCGGGCTGAGACGGGCCTCAACCTCAGGATCGGCCTCAAGGTTGGCTCGAAAATCACCGCCTTCGCGATTCCAGGCGCTGTGGGCATGCCGTTGCACAACCCTGTAGGCGTCCTCTCGGTTCATGCCGTTTTCCACCAGGGCCAGAAGCACCCTCTGACTGAAGACAACGCCGCCGTAGACGTTCATGTTGCGCAGCATGTTGTCTGGATAGACACCAAGCCCCTTCATGACCTGTGTCATCTCCCGCAGCATGAAATGCAGGGTTGCGGAACAGTCTGGAAGCATCATGCGCTCCGTTGAGCTGTGGCTGATATCCCGCTCATGCCACAGGGCGACGTTCTCCAGTGCCGCCACCACGTAGCTGCGCAGAACCCTTGCCAATCCACTGATCCGTTCACTGCGAATCGGGTTGCGTTTGTGGGGCATCGCCGAGCTCCCCTTCTGTCCCTTGGCAAAGCTTTCCTCAACCTCCAGCACGTCTGTGCGTTGAAGATTGCGCAGTTCCGTGGCAAAACGGTCGAGAGATGAGCTGACCAGGGCCAGGGTCTGGACATAGTCAGCATGGCGATCTCTGGAGATCACCTGGGTGCTGGCTGTGTCGGCAGTGAGTCCGAGGCGCTTGCAGGTCAGGCGCTCCACCTCAGGATCGGTGTTGGCATAGGTACCCATGGCGCCACTGATCTGGCCAACGGCCACATCCAGTTCCAGACGCTTGAGCCGTTCACCATTGCGGCGTGTCTCCGCCAGCCAGCCAGCCAGTTTGAATCCGAAGGTGATCGGTTCACCGTGGATGGCGTGGGAGCGACCGATCATCACGGTGGCTTTGTGCTGGCTGGCCAGTTCGCGGATGGCCAGGTCAAGCTCATCCAGCTCCCGGCGCAACAAGGCAACGGATGCTTTTAATTGCAGGGCAAGGCCCGTGTCCAGCACATCGCTGCTGGTCATGCCGACATGAATGTATCGGCCTGCATCACCGACGTGTTCATTCACATTGGTGAGAAAGGCGATCACGTCGTGACGGACCTCGGCTTCGATCTCGAGAATGCGTTCCGGCTCGAAGCTGGCATGCTCACGGATCTGCTCCATGGCCTTACCGGGAAGCCTGCCCAGTTCAAGGTTTGCTTCGCAGGCTGCTAATTCAACATCCAGCCAGCTCTGGTATCTGGCTCGGTCAGTCCAGATTGCGCCCATCTCGGGCAGGGTGTAACGCTCTATCAACGGCTCTCAGACTGGCGGATAGCTTCTGAATTTAGGACCTCGGCTCAGGCTGACTTCAGCCTGTGGTGCTCAACTTCCCAGTGAACATTCTGTCCCCAGGTCTGCTGGCGCACCCAGCAGCGTCCTCCCTTGCAATGCAGCACCTGGAAAGGTGGCAGATCATTGGGTTGGTTCTCGATGGTGACGAAGCTTCCTGGTTGAAGGAGCTCCAACACGTTGGTGGCTTTTTTCAGGCTCAGTGCATGCAACCCTCCTCGCGATCGAGAAGGTCTCGCAGAGGCGCCTTTTGAGCTTCGCTGGGAGTGAGACACGTCCTTGCAGCTGATTTCCATTGATCCTCTAGTACTTTTTTTCTGAGCAGAAGATTGCAGGCTTTTTGTTCGGTTTCCGGTCTGCTTTTATGAAGAAATGGCGCAAAGACACCGTCTGGATCTGCACTTGCTGACACAGGGACTGGCCAGTTCCCGGCAGCAGGCCCAATTGCTGATCAGGGCAGGCAAAGTCAGAGACCTCAATGGTCAATTGCTGGATAAGCCCAGCCAGGGTGTTGCCACTGATCTCGAGCTGCGGGTGGAGCAGCCGCCACGGTTTGTCTCAAGAGGTGGTGAGAAGCTGCTGGGAGCCCTGAAGGTCTTCTCTGTTCAACTGGAGGGCAGGGTCTGTCTGGATTGCGGTATCTCCACCGGCGGCTTCACCGATTGCCTGCTGCAGCATGGGGCTGCCCGGGTGTACGGCATCGATGTCGGTTACGGCCAGACAGCATGGAAGCTGCGTGTGGATCCGCGCCTGGTGCTCAGGGAACGCACCAATCTGCGCAAGCTCAGTTCTGAACAGCTTTATTCAGCTGCAGATCCCCAGGCTGATCTGGCCGTAGCGGATCTGTCCTTCATCTCCTTGCGTCTGGTTCTGCCTGCGATCAGGGCCTTGTTGAAATCTGGGGAGGCAGAGGCGGTGGTCCTTGTCAAGCCGCAGTTCGAGGTTGGCCGTCAAAGGGTTGGCAAAGGGGGGGTGGTGCGTGATCCGGCAGCCCATGTGGATGCCCTCGAGTCGGTGATCGCAGCTGCCGCTGAACTTGGCTGGCAGCCGCAAGGAGTGGTGGCTTCACCGATCACCGGTCCAGCCGGTAATCATGAGTATCTGCTCTGGTTGGCTGCTCCGATCGGTTTGGCTGATCAGAGCAAACCAGAGCAGAGCAAACCAGATCTGCCGGAACTTGCAGATCTGGTGGCTGACACTCTGGCTTAGAGCGCCGTGCTGTCGCGATCTCCAGTGCGGATGCGAAGCACGGTTTCCACTGGGGAGATGAAGATCTTGCCATCGCCGATCTCGCCAGTTTTTGCAGCACCTGCAATCGCTTCCACCACGGCTTCCACCTTGTCGTCGTCAACCACAACATCCACCTTCAGCTTCTGCAGGAACTCAACGGTGAACTCAGACCCCCTGTAGCGCTCCACCTGGCCTTTCTGACGTCCGAAGCCGCGGACTTCGCTGACGGTCATGCCGATGATCCCCGCATTGACCAGAGCGAGTTTGACGTCCTCAAGCTTGAAGGGACGAATGATCGCCTCAATTTTTTTCATGACGGATAGCTCATGGAGCGTGAAAAGGATAGAGAAATTCTTTCAGAAACAGCCCGGAATGGACAGACCCGCAAGTCGACTGAGGTTGAGTCCGCTCTTTTCAGCATCCTCGGAGAGTTCAACAGCATCTGTCTCAGGCAGGGTCACCATGCCTTCCCCCAGCGCTTGCCAGTGATCATCTTCAAAGTGGGTCTGAAGCCAGAGCATGCCGTGGACACTTGCCGCACGGAGCTGAATACCGCTCTCAGTACCGATCAGCAAGATGTCCATTGAAGAATTTTTCTTGGTTAGACCATTAGGGCTTAGTGATGCTGAAAAGGTTGTCGTTGTTGTTACAGAATTCATGGTCTTCCTGGCTAATGGTTGTTGAGATCGATGCTGAGCAGTCGTTTTTTCCAGCTTTCAATGCTTCTTCCCTGAGCCTTCAGGTTCTGAAGCTCTTGGTCTCTAGGGTCAATTCAGCTCGTCAGTGCTCAGCATGAACAGCAAGGATTCAGAAACCCGTACCCCGCTCTATGGCGAGCGTGCCATTGCTGCTGCGGAGCTGATCTGTTTTGAGAATCCGCGACCGGGCAGGCCCTATGAGATTTCCATCGAGCTGCCTGAATTCACCTGCCTGTGTCCATTCTCCGGTTACCCCGATTTCGCTGAACTGAGGCTTGTTTATCAACCAGGGCCTCGGGTGGTGGAACTTAAAGCCATCAAGCTGTATGTCAACAGCTATCGCAGTCGCTCGATCTCCCATGAAGAAGTGACCAACAGGATCCTTGATGATCTGGTTGCAGCCTGTGAGCCTGCCTGGATGGAGTTGCTGGCTGATTTTCACCCCCGAGGCAATGTCCACACAGTGGTTCGCGTCAGTCATGGCATCCGTCAGCCCTGCTGA
>DASCPR010000154.1:0-5045 GCA_036012625.1 Prochlorococcaceae cyanobacterium Fu_MAG_50 | reverse complement strand
GGGGCCACCAGCGGGATGCCACGGGCTTGAACCATCGGCAGCACCACCTTGGTGGTGGGTGTGCCCACGTAGCCGAACAAGGCGATCACTGGCCCGCAGGTTGAACACCTTGCCAGCACCTGCTTCTGGTCGAGCAGCTGACGGGTGTTGCGCAGGGTCTGATCCGGTTCGTACTGATCATCCAAGCTGATCAGGCGGATCTGGCGGCCATGAATGCCACCGCGACGGTTGATGTCGCTGAACCAAGCCTGGGCACCTGCCAGGTAGGCCTGGCCCAGCCGCCCCGATGGCCCGCTGAGTGGCAAGGATTGACCCAGTAGCAGTGGCGCCGCTGCTACCTCTGGTTGCGGCGTCGCGATTTGAGGCAGGGCACTCAAGTTCAAAAGGCCCGCCAGTAGCCCAAACAGAGCTGGTGCAGCCAGAGTCTTGGCAGGTAACCCCATCGCATTCACTCAAGTTGTCCGGTAAATCGTCAAACCAGAGCGTCCATGGCACCGCGTAGGCACAAGCACTGGAACATCCTGGCGGCAGTCTCAATTCTGCTCGCTGCCATCCTGGCTGTCTCCGGTATCGCCAAACTGGATGTAGCCCAGGTCCCCAGACAGGATGCATTGCGGCTCGCCTCCTCCTCCAGGGCCCTCACCACGGAGAGCAGCCGGCTGCCATCGGATGGCTGGACCTCGTTGCGCGGCGAACAGCTGAGTTCCCTGGAGAGCCGTGAGGATCAACAGGCTCTCGAAGATGCGGCTTACCACATTCAGATCGGGGTCTACGCAACCAGCACCTACGACCTTGATTTAAGCGTGCCAAGCTATGCATCAAACGGCTATGTGTGGTTGCGCTGGGATGAGGCTCTGCAGAGCTATCTGAACGAACGCGACATCAACATTGAGCAGCGGATCACGTTACTGAATGCCCTGCTCTCTGATGCCGAGCCTGTGCTGCACCCCGTTGATTCACGTCCCCAGAAAATGGACGACGGCACCTACTACCAGCTGTTTACTTACATCGGCAGGTTTTACATCGACCGGGCCAGCTTCCGTCATTTCCCCTTCACCACGGTGAGCTTGCCTCTGGTGATCGAAGCCGATGATGTTGACGGTGTTTTCGATTATGGGAATCTTCGTTTCGAACCCGATGTGCAGAACAGTGGCATGGGGTTGTTTGCAGGAATTATCGGCTGGTTGAATCGCGGCTGGTCCATCGCTGAATACCGCCACAACTACGCCACAAATTTCGGCCTCGGTGGTGTATCGGAGGACTACAGCCTGGCCGTATTTGATATCGCCTTCGGAACATCAGCCTGGTCGGCGTTCTGGAGATTGATGCTGCCCTTGCTGGTGGTGATGGTGATGGTGCTGATGGTGTTCAAGGTGCGGGCAGATGAACAGGATGCCCGTGCAGGAATCCCAGTCACCGTCTTGCTGACACTGGTATTTCTGCAACAAGCCTATCGCGGCGAACTTCCTGATCTTCCCTACCTGACCTTCCTGGATCAGGTCTACGTCGTCTCCTATGTGGTGACCCTGCTGGCCTTCGTTCTGGTGATCTGGATCGGACGCCGTTATGGAGAGGTTGAAGAGATGTCGGAAAGCCCTGAGCGGCAACAACTCGAACAGCGTCTGCATCGCCTCGATGAAGTCTGGCCACTCACCATGGTGGTGTTCAGCACGGTGGCCATTGTGCTCTGCTGGATAACACTTCCCCAGGGTGCCTGATCACAAGGCGCTGCCAGTGGATTGAAGCAATCAGACAATCTGCAGGCAACTGCTGAATCAAGGCTTGAGGTCAACGAAGTCGCCCACCGACCCTGTTGGCGAGCCAGCATCTCCCTGATCACAGGTTTGATCCTCAGCCCCTCGATCATGGATGCTTGCGGCTGCTCGATTCATCCAGCCTTCAACCATAGAGGAAGGCCGCCCCTTCCAGATGAAAGAGACGGCCTAAGTCGCTCGCTTCTTCATTTTTTTCCCTGTCTATAAAGACTTGATCAGTTAAAGCTTTGTCAGTGAGTGTGAAATCAGTGAATGTGAAATCAGTGAAACTGAAACCAGTGGATCTGAAATCAATGGAACTGAGGCCGATGAAACTGAGGCATTAAGCCGTGAACAGGAATCTCCGTAAAGAACAGAAGAATCTGGCGAAGCTTCTGGCTTGTGGCACGCCTGGGGCCATGCGTCCAGGTGTTGGGCTGATCTCCTGAGGGCACCTGAGACGGTGCAGAGGAGTGTCGACTGGCTTGACGCACATCAGTGTCGCGCCAGACGAATAGCCCACGAATGGGTGGAAACTGTTGGAGCAGGGGCCAGAAAGTCAGTCTGCTTCTTTGGGTTGCTCAGGTGGAGTGTCGTCCGTCATTGGCTCCTCCGATCTCGATGTACCCACTCTTGTCAGCTGAGAAGCAACAGGCAATCAGCCTTAATGCCGATTGCGTATCGGGCCGAACAGGCCAATGATGAAGATGGCGTGCCTGAGGCACGGGCTTGAACAAAAAACCAGCCTGGATCAAAGGACCAGCCCTGAGCAAGACCAACGGACCTGAGCAAGAGCAACAGCCCGGCTGTAACAGTCAGCCTGATCAGGCCGCCAACGGAGCATTGCAGCCCCCTCTACAGCCCAGCAGCTCGCTTCGTTGAGGTTCACTGCCGCCATTGCGGAGCCCTGCTGAGAGCTCAGGGCAGATCAGCCAGAACATGGTCTTCGCTGCTGTGCGGCATCGACCCAGTGCCCTCTGCCTCGCTGAGGTCAGACAACTGGAGATCTGCACTCTTTTCCCCGATCAACGACTTGAGATCGTCTGGCGGAAGCCAGCGTCTGTTGACCCCATTCTCAAAGGCGAAACGAAGGAACTCAGCCGCGTACTGGATACGGAGTCTCCGGCTTGTTGAACCGGGCTCGCCGCCATGACGCTCCACCAGGGTTTTCAAAAGCACGTATCCGCTGGTTGGTCCAGGCTCGCTGGTGAGAATTAGCAATGTGCGCGCAATCGGTGTGCGGTAGTTGCGATTCCAGACCCGGGGGCCGTTCTTGCTGTGGCTTGTTTTATGGGATTTGAATTTTCTGACCAGTCGTTCCCAGTCAAGATCAGCAACGGATCCGGACTCTTTCCTCTGCTTCACAAGCTCGTAGGCCTCTGCCAACCCCTTGCCCTCGGCTTTCATCAGCTGCGCGATCTCCGCTGACATGTTCAAGATCCAACCGGAGCTGGTTCCAACCCAGGGAATGAAATCGGGGTCACTCTTTGCCCTGGGGCCGAGGATGACACTGGTGCGGGTGCCATCGTCGAAGCGAACCGTCAGCTGAACCCTCTGCACAAGTCCATTGCCGACGCCGCGCACCATCCAGCCATCGCCACATTCCCTGTGGATCCCGTCACGAAGAGCGGTGATCCATTTCGCTGACTTATCGGCCATTGAGACGTTGTTCCACAACAAGCTGTTGGATGTTGACTTTCCATTCAACAGGCTTACCTAAAGGCAACAGCATTAAGGCAAGGCATGAGCCTTGATACACCATGACTGAGGCCAATGGCTCTAGCCAATGTTCAAACTGACTCAACGCCAAAACCTTGCAAACCAGCTGCTAACGACTTAAAGCCAGGCCAAACAGGATTGCCTTGCTGAAAGCCCAGGGCGTTAGCGGTAATTCAGTCCACTGCCAGCCTTTCAAGGCTCATTCGCAGTTGATTCGCGGACGAAGACATAGGCCCCAAAAACTTCGATCACAACATTAATTTCTAAGACCTTGAAATCCTGAAGATTGACCCGGACGAGCCTCAATTTCAGCCAGTTCATGCTCCCAGCACTGCTTGCAGTTCCTTTAAGCCTGGATTCAGCACTTTGCAGGCCTGGCCTTGCGGGACATGATCACGGTGACATGGCCGAGACGGAAGTGCTGAAGGCTGGGGAATTCCGTGCCATGCCTGTGGTCAGTCTTGATCTCCACGGCGGTTTCATGACCAATCTGGAGGGCAATCCTGAGCATTACGCCATCGATGGCCAGTTCGGTGTGGCCATGGAGTGGGGGCTCAAAAACGGCGGCAGCCTCACAATCGAAACGGCGGTTGGGCCCGCCTTTGTGTGGGGAGAGGCGGATCATTTCTATGGAAAGGTTCACGGCAGTGCTCATAACGAGAACAGCAAAAGCCAGAAGCACGGCAACCATCAGCAGGCCGGCAGCCATCAGGAACACAGCGGAGCCGCCGATCTTGATGCCCACGGCGCTGCAGACAATCACGCCGGCCACGGCGGAGAAGAAGGCCATGCAATGCAGGCAGAGCAAGGCGAACAGAACGGGCACGCCAATCACAGCGGTGCAGACAATCACGCTGAGCACGGCGGAGCGGCCAACCATGAACAGCACGGAGAGAACCAAGGACATCAAGACCACAGCGGCCACAGCGGCCATGGCAGCGGCTTTCAACGCACGGACATCCGCGGTTTCCTGCAGGTGCGTTATGAACCCAACGACCGGCTGAGTGTCTCAGTCGACTGGAAGCCCTACTACGTCACCGGGCAACAGGGATCCGAAACCATTGGACTGAAGAACGAACTCGGTGCCTCGGTGGTGTGGGCCTTTGGTGACGGTGAAGTCAACTTCGCACTTGGTGATCAGATCGAAGACCTGATTGACGGGGTCTTTGTTTCCGTTGACCATCGACAGGGATGGGAATCCGATGGCACCTGGATAGGCAACTACACCGATCCACGTCTCGGTGTTGGCTTCAATATCCATAAGCTGAACATCAGCCTTGATGCGGGTCCTCGCTTCTATGTGCCAGGTAGCTATTCAGGCCTCAAACAGCGCACCGACTGGGCCGGTGGAGTTGCGCTTGCATACCCGATGACCGACAGCACGGTGTTGTTCCTCCACTGGGAACCCGCCTACAGCTCAGAAGGAGGCACAGGCTGGGGCGAGGGTTGGCAACACCATATTGGTACCGGTGTGACGTTCAGCTTCTAAACAACACAGATCGTGCCGTCTCTGATGATTGCCCTTGAGGATCGCCAAGGCAATCATCAGCGCTGCTGAGAATGCAGCTGCGG
>DASCPR010000153.1:0-1605 GCA_036012625.1 Prochlorococcaceae cyanobacterium Fu_MAG_50 | reverse complement strand
ACTCCTTTGGTTGGCCAGATGAAATCATCACTGCCAAATTGAAGCGCTGGGTGTGTTCCGTTCGGTAAGGACGGCAGATGGGGCCAGCTGATTCCGCCGCTGATGCCGGGACGCATCGCGATCACACGCACATTCGAGCCCACCTTGAGCTTGGCCAGATCAATGTCTGGATTGAGGTCTTTGAACTTGACTTCACTGAGGCCATGCATTTTGGCAATCGATGCCCCTGTCTCCCCGAATTTGACCTTGACTGTGCCTTGGGCTGTCTCCTTTGCTCGCGCTGGCACTGCTCGCCCTGGCACTGCTGGTGGCGGCGTTAACAGGGAGGCTGTGGCGATGGCTTGGGCTGGTGGCGGTGATTGCAGCGGGGCTGTGTGGCGGATCTCAGCACCGGCAAAGAGTTCGCTTGCTGACACACTCGTTTCTGCAGCATTGGGCAGCACGATCCATTGGCCTGCCTTCAAGCTCGGGCCTGCATTGCCCCTGTTGAGATCAGCGAGCTGCTGCAGATCAACAACGAGTTGCCCAGCGATCTCCTCGAGGTTGCTCTCCTGCTTGAGCTTGACCCAGATGCGATCTGTGGCCAGCGCAATGCTGTAGCGGGAATTTTCGGCGATGCCCTCTGCTGGACCTAGCGCATTCAATGCCAACGTTGTGCCTGCGATCGCTGTGCCGATCAGAAGCAGGGGTTTCAACGTCATGCAGCAGTTTTCAGGGGGCAATCCTTGAATGACTTGATTTCAAGGTCGCGTAGAAGATAACGATTGTTTCGCTTCTGTGCAAGTCGGCCTGGAACGGTGCAGCGATCACCACAACCCCAGCTGATGGCCCGCTTCAATGCTGATCACCGCCTGCGCCACCGCGAGATTCAGGCTTCTCACCCCTCCCTTGCCGCTTGAATCTGCGCTGCCTGGCATCGGAATCATCACCATCTGATCACAGTGATCACGGATGGATTGCGGCAATCCCGTGTCTTCTCGGCCAAACAGCAGCACATCGCCGATCCTGAACCGCAGCGAATGCAGGCTGACGCCCCCTGATCGACTGCAGCCGATCAGCCGATTGCCGGGGCTCAGGCTTTGTTTAAATCCGCTGAAATCCTTGTGAACACTGAGATCAACGTGGGGCCAGTAGTCAAGACCGGCCCGTTTGAGATAGCGATCCTCCAGGCTGAAGCCCAAGGGCTCGATCAAGTGCAACGGCAGCTTGAACGCAGCGCATGTTCTGGCCACACAGCCTGTATTGGGCGGGATCCTGGGTTCAAACAGGGCAATCTGCAATGCAGCAGCAGCACGCTCAGGGCTCATGGAACAGGTTTGCCCAGCTGGCTGAGATTCAAGGCTCTTCCCTGCACCACCAGCCAGCTCTGGCTGGCAAGGGCCTCCAGAACCTGCGCCAAACTGCCGAGACGATCCCGGAACAGGCCGCCGATCGCCGTGCTCGGCACCACCCCCCAACCGGTTTCCTCGATCACGATCACCACGATTCCCTGATGGCGCATCAAAGCCTTGATCAGCTGCTCTTGATGCTCATCCCATGCCTCGTTTGAACTCTCGAGCTGATTGGCGACAATTCCACCTAGAGAATCCACCAACAGCGTTGCTG
>DASCPR010000152.1:0-1824 GCA_036012625.1 Prochlorococcaceae cyanobacterium Fu_MAG_50 | reverse complement strand
GATCTGCCGGATGCCTGGCATCTGCAACTGCAGCACCGGCAGCAAGGTGGACGCCTTGCCAGGCTCAAACCACCTAAAGTCAATAGCCAAACTTTCAGGGGAGAAGGGAATCCAAGGGGCTAAGGGCGCGACCTGAAAGGATTGCATAGAAGACCATGTGCTTCTTTCAATGGCCCTGGTTCAGGGGTGTCCCACCCAGAAGCCTGCACAATCAATCAACCAGGCATGCTCGCTGCTGAGATCAAAAAGGTTTCAACCTGCTGCGTGGTTGGCTGGGGATCAATCCCACCGGCGCCTTGACAGACCAGTGCACCACAGGCTGCGGCATAGCGAATGATCTGCTCGACCCGTGGCTGATCACCAACAGCCGGAGGCGCCTCCAACAATTGATGCAACATCCCGGCGGTGAAGGCATCCCCTGCACCGGTGGTATCGACCACGAGCGGAGGAGCCAGAACATTCATCCTGCCCTTGCAGCCCTGAATGAACCAACGGACGGGATTGGCACCATCGGTGACCACCACATCAGGCTTCTGCTGAAGAGTGTTGGCAATCACCTCAGGGTCATCACTAGCGAAGAACCAGAGCGCTTCCTCCCTGGCCAGCTTCAGCAACGACGCCCGGGCAAACAAGGGTTTGATCGCTTCAATGGCCTCGGCATCCGGGCCACTCTCGGGCGCACTGCCTGCATTCCAGAAGGTGGGGCGCCAGTTCACATCCAGGGCAATCGGGAGCCCACTCTCCACGGCCTGCGCCACACACCAGAGCAATGCCGCTGCAGACATTGGCGATGCCAGGGGAATCGAGCCGATCAACAACCACTGGGCGTTTCCCCTAAGGGATGTCCATCGATCAGCAATCTCCTGTTGAGCAAACGCCTGATCAGCAAAGCCATCCCCCTGATCACCATCGAACCCCTGAAAGACCCGATCGCCATCGCGATGACGGCGCACCAGCACGATCCGACTGGGGCGGGTCTGATCCACCTGCAGCGCCCCAAGCTCTACCTTCCGCTCTACAAACAAACCCCGAAAGCTGCTGCCAATGGCATCATCACCAAGCCTGCCAAGGAAGGCCACCGGCGTTCCCAGACGTGCCAAACCACAGGCCACATTGGCCGGAGCACCACCAAGACGATCATCAACGGGCTGATCAACCGCAGGATCCCCACCGGGAGGGCCAAGGCGATCCACCAACGCCTCCCCCAGGCAGAGCACGCGTGGTTCAGACACTGACGAGGCCATATTCAGTTGATCCTGCTATGGGACAGATTGGCCAAAAGCACAACGATGGCAGCAGGATTGCAACAGACAAACATGTTGCCTGCAGCATCTTGCGATGGGCAGCATCGCCAGGCCTCAGGAAGATCCCATTAAGAACCAGGTTTCAAACAACAAACAGCCATTTCAACAAGCCAAGAGTTCAAAGCTCTGGACATAGAATCCATAAACCAAAGCAATGCTTGCTGGCCAGCAACAACTTCAATCAGTACGAGCTTCAACCAGCAACAACCAGGCAAGCAAGTATTCATTCACAGGCTCAATCAAGAATCATTAGACCTGTGCAGCGGCAAGGGCAGCAAGATTCAACACAGAAAAAACAGCCTCTTGCATTCTCAATTGATACTCAATTACCAACAAATCAGGCTTAACCTACGCCTTTCTAAGCATAGATCACCGAACATGGCGGGCCTGTTCAACTGGAAGATTCAGCTCGCACCGCCTTGATAATCCGAGCGTTGGCGGCCGGGAAGGGATAGCGATCAAGATCATCTAAAGCCACCCATTTCACCTGCTGACTGGCAAGAGGCTTCGGTGTTCCAGA
>DASCPR010000151.1:0-4440 GCA_036012625.1 Prochlorococcaceae cyanobacterium Fu_MAG_50 | reverse complement strand
CAAGGTGATCTCTTCGCCGCACCTGTCGCCATGGCGGCAGCGGCATCCCGGCCGCCGACCCTGCTGGAACAGCTCCAACAACAGCTCGTCAGCCCTACATACCAATCAGAACAAACAGCCCAATCAGAACAAACAGCCGAATCAGAACCAACAGCCAGCCTGAATCGAACCGCAGATGACAACTCACTGCTGTTTCTGTCCTGCCCCGGTCGCTGGCGCGAGGTCCAGTTGATCCGCGATCAGATCCTGCAGTGGCTTGCTGCTGATCCCCACCTGGAACCGCGAGACATTCTGGTGATGACCCCCCAGGTCGACCGCTTCGCTCCACTGTTGTCCTCAATCTTCAATGACATCGCCACAACGGGAGTGGAGCTGCCCTGGCGACTCACCGATCGCAGCCAGCAGGACAGCCCGGGATTGAGCCAGGCACTGTTACTGCTGCTGCAGATCGCCGGAGAACGGCTGACGGCATCATCACTGGAACGCCTGCTCTCCAACCCTGCGCTTCAGCAGCTTCAGGGTCTTGCACCTGAGGACACCAGCGAGATCAATCAATGCCTTCAGCGCAGCGGATTTCGTTGGGGTCTGAACGCCGATGAACGGGGTGGAGATGAAACCCACAGCCTTGATTGGTGTCTTGATCGCTGGCTGCTTGGCCTTGTCTTGCCCTCAACTCCAGGATTGGCTCCCGGTGGAGCGGCTCCCTTTGCGGAGGGGCCTGATCCCATTCAGTTGAGTCAATGGTGGAAAGTGCTCGCAGACCTGAGCAGACATCTCCAACAACTGCGCCGCCCACGATCCTGCCAGGCCTGGGTGAAACATCTCCTGGGGATGCTCGACGAGCTCTTCGGCGATGGCGGCGATTGGACTTGGGAGCGTCAGTCCCTGACAGGGATTCTTGAGGATTGGCGAGAACAGGCCGGCGAATGCTCCTTGAAGCTGGATCCAGCCGTCGTGCTGGACGTTCTCAATGAAGCGCTCTCTGTGGACAGTGGACGTTTCGGGCATCGCAGCGGCGTGCTCACGGTCAGCGCCATGGAGCCGATGCGTGCCATTCCCCATCGGGTGATCGTGATGATGGGTCTTGATGCCAACATTTTCCCTCGTCATCAGGAGCGTCCGGGATTTCATCTGCTTGAGCATCAGCGACAGCTTGGAGATCCACGCAGCAGTGATCAAGACCGTTATGTGCTGATGGAAGCGTTGATGTCGAGCCGGCAGCATCTGCTGATCACCTGGAACGGCCGTGATGAACGCACGGGAGAATCACGGCCCCCGGCCAGTCCTGTGCAGCAGTGGCTCGGACAACTTGAACAGGCACTGCCCCCGGAAGCATTCAGAGAAGTTCTGCGGGAACCTGCCGCCAATCCCCTCGATCGAAGCAACTTCCTCGCCATCGGCGATCAGCCCCCATCCAGCTGTGATCAACGCCATCTTTCAGCCCGTCGCTGGCTGGACAAAGCCACTGAGCCTTCCCCCCTCGGACTGGCATTACCCGTGAGATGGGACGTGGGGGAAAGTCCTGCGAAAGGAGAACTCTGCTCGGATCTACTGCTGCGCTGGCTGATCAATCCACAGCGAATCTGGCTGGAACAATTCGATCTGAAACCACGGGAATGGTTCGATGCTGTGGAAGATCTGGAAGCCCTGGACCTTGATGAGCGTTTCCGCCATCAACTGCTCAGCGACCAGTTCAACAAACTCCTCAAGCAGCTCGCCAACCAACCGGATGAAAGCCTGTGCAAGAGCGTCTCAGGCAACTGGCTTGAAGATCATGCAGGTACCGGCACCCTGCCTCCGGGAGCGGCAGCAGTTCTGGCCGGTGATCAACTTGAACGGCGCTGGCAGCACCTGCAACAGACACTGCTGAGCATCGGCCCATGTCACAGCAGCTGCCTGAACATCGATGACACCAGCCAATCCTTGTTATGGGCTGACAAGACCTTGGTGGTGGTGCAACCGGGACGGCTCAAACCACGGGGTGTGATGAGCGGCTGGCTCAGGCATCTGCAGGTTTGCGCATCTGGGAACTGCATTGATGCATCGGTGGTGGTGGCCCGACACGCCTCTGCCAGCAGGCCGGATCAATTTGAACAAGCCCTGCGCTGGCGACCACTTGATACCGGGGAAGCTGAGGCTCAACTGGCGACTCTGAGGGCACTGGCCGCTCAAGGCGTTGTTCAGTGCTGGCCGGTGCCACCCATTAGTGGCTGGGCCCGTGTTCAGCAGGAGCAGAAATCAGCTGGAAAGGGGAATCAGGCCTTCAAAGACAAGTGGGCTGGCGGCTTCAAACAACTTGGCGAATGCACTGACCCGGTGATGAAACTCTGCTTCGGAGATGGTCTTGAGGCTGAACAGCTGCTTGAAAGCGATGGTTTCGAGGAGGCCTCAACGGCCCTCTACAAACCGATTCTGGAAACATTGCTGCCTTGAAAGATGGCTGCCAATAAAACAGGGCTGCCAATAAAACAGGGCTGCCAATAAAACAGGGCTGCCTTTGAAACCGGACTGCCTTTGAAAGATGGCCGACCGTTTGAGAAGGGATGGCCGTTTGAGACGTGAGAGCGACTTGAGATGAGAGAGCTGCTGGCAAGCGCTATAGAGGTTGGCTAGCCCCATGAACACGCTCTGATCTGTTCGTGACACCACGGCACAGGAGGGGAGAAGCAATGGCAGAGTTGCGATGCTGAGCAACTCTTTACTGAAACCCGGCAAAGACCAGGCTTACCAAGCGAACCAGACTTTCCAACCAAACCAGCCAGACCAAGCAAACCCCTCATCCAACTGAATTCAGGCAAACGTCATGGACACAAATGAATCGCCAGAGCAAAAGCCCGTGATCATCCGCCAGGGGGGCAATGGTCTGGCTCTTGTCTTAGCGGCAGTGATTCTCGGTGGTTCTGGGATCGTCGTTGCCAACATCTGGTCCAACACCCAGAAAACCATGATCGAAGCACCGTCCAAAGCCCTTCAGAACGTGATTGAAAGTGGCAAAGGTGCTCTAAAAGAAGCCAAGGGAGCGATTGACGGCAAGCCTTGACTGGCCTTGCCAGCACTGATCACGCCCGCTTGAGCCTCTGAAAGATCCGAAATGCATATGGTCTGGATCTGGTTAGCCCTGGCAACTGCCAGCGGCGAAACCATCAGAGACCTCTGTCTTCGCTCCCTGCTGAAACGCTCCAGCTGGACAATTCTGCAGGTGATCGGTCTGAGCAGTGCCCTGGCAGCTTTCCTCCTGCTGCCACTGGCGCTAAGCCAACAACAGAGCATCATCTGGCCTGACTTTCTGCTGGCCATCAGTCTTGGCGGTGGCTTGAATGCCCTTGCCTTCTGGAACTACGGACGCGCAATCGCGAAGGAAGACCTCAGTCTTGTGCTGCCGTTGATCAACCTCTCACCGCTGGTACTGCTGTTGTCAGGCTGGCTGGTTCTCGGAGAGCGGCCCGAGCTGAGCGCAATTCTGGGGGTCGCACTCCTGGTAACGGGGGCTTTGCTTCTCGCTGATCATTCACAACAAGCCCGATTCAGCCTTAATGGGCTGAGAGAGATCTGGGCCAGCGCAGGCTGTCGAGCGATGTTGCTGGTGGCCCTTCTCTGGGGCATTGCTGCAAGCATCGACAAGCTGGGAATCGAGGCCAGCAACAGCTTTGTCTGGGGGATGTCATTGCAAGGTTTGATCGCAACATCCCTGCTCAGCCTTGATCTCAAACGATCGAACTCACCAGCATCGAGAACCTTGAGGCCAACAAGTGGCAGCGCTGCCTTGACGCTTCTGCTTGCCGCCTGTGCCGGTGCGGCAGGAACCGTGATGCAGATGGAAGCGATTCAGCAGACTGAGGTGGTCAATGTGGTGGCCATCAAGCGACTCAGCACCCTGTTCGGCAGCGGGGTGGGAGTTTTCGCACTCGGCGAACCCAATGCCCTGGGTCGGCTTACGGCCGCCAGCCTGATGGTGCTAGGTGCTGTAACCGTGATGCTCGGGAGCCTCAACTGACCTTGCAATGACAGGTATCAACAAAGAGGCAACGGCCAACGGAATAACAAGAAACAGCTACTCGTTGAGGTTCACAGGTCTATACCACAGTGGCTAATCAGCACTTATCAGAGAATCCAAATAGATGTCGGTCCAAAAGACAAGAAAAGGACCAGAATAAAGCCATGATGCATACCTTAACCGAAAAATATTTCAGAAGCCCCTCAAACAGCAGCTCATAGAAAGGATTTAATTATCTACGACAGGGCTTACCCACCCGCCAGAAACGCAGGCGAAACACCTTTTAAACAGCTATCCCAAAGAAAGCTTCTTGGCGGATAGTGTATAGACAGGTTCCTTGCACTTGCAATCAGCAGGAATCTAGTTCATCAAGGCTTGCCTATCAGCAAAAGGGAGAAAAGGTCAGGATCATCGTCAAGAGGAAACCAGGCCTGTTGCTTTAGCCA
>DASCPR010000150.1:0-3737 GCA_036012625.1 Prochlorococcaceae cyanobacterium Fu_MAG_50 | reverse complement strand
CCAAACTCCCTGACCATGGCAAGCGCCGCCTCCAGATCGAGAAGATTGTTGGTGCTCAACTCTTTGCCCTGGAGCTGAATGGCACCGCCCCATCCCTGCTTGGCAGCGCTGTACCAGGCCGCCTGCTGATGAGGGTTTTCTCCATAACGGAGTGTCTGCCGCAGGGGCATCGCCTCAAGCCAGGGAGCATCATCAACCTCCGTCATCTGCGTCGTCATCTGCGCCGCCATCCAGCGACTGATGGCAACGTCATAGGCCGCTGTGTGCTGAAAAGCCTCTAAGGCAAGCCGCCGACGCAACTCCATGGACAGGCCAGGGCCTTCCTTGGCAAGAGCAGCCAGAAATCCGTCGTACTGATCCGGGCTTGTCAGCACACTGACATGGGCATGATTCTTGGCCGCAGCCCTGACCATGGTCGGGCCACCGATATCAATGTTTTCGATGGCGGTATCCCAACCGACATCAGGATCAGCCACCGTCTCCCTGAATGGATAGAGATTGACCACAACCACATCAATGGCTGGGATCTGCTGATCCTGCAGATCAGCCTCATGGGCCGCATCACCACGTTTGGCAAGGATTCCGCCATGGACCCGGGGATGCAGAGTTTTCACCCGGCCACCGAGAATTTCCGGAGCACCGGTATGGTCCGCCACCCTGGTCACAGGCAGTCCTTCAGCCTCCAGGACCCTGGCGGTTCCACCACTGGAAAGAAGCTGGAAGCCATGAATGCGGTGCAGGGCTTCCGCCAGGGACACGATCCCTGTCTTATCGGAAACGCTCAACAAGGCAGTTGGAGCCATAGCAGTGGCGACAGGCGGCAGTCCGTGAGCCAACCTAAGCAGCAGTGATCCGATCTCAGCGATGACAGGTGAGCTTCTGCGTAAAAGCACACCCGAAGCCCTGCACCGATTGGTCCTCTTGCACGGCTGGGGGGCGGATGCCAATGACCTGATGCCCCTCGGACAGGCCATTCAGCAGAGCTGCAACCTGCCGTTGGAACTCGTGGCCCTGCAAGCACCGGAACCTCACCCGGAGGGGATGGGCCGGCAGTGGTACGGCCTTTTCCCTGCCGATTGGGATGCTGTTCCAGGGGCCATCAGTGACCTGCAGAGACGCCTTAGGGCCCTGCAAACAGAGGAAATTTCACTCGCAAAAACAGTGCTGCTCGGCTTCTCCCAGGGAGGTGCCATGAGTCTTGGAGCGGGATGTGAGCTTGCTTTTGCAGGGATCATCGCTTGCAGCGGCTACCCCCATCCAGGCTGGGAGGTGCCCAGGCACAGGCCCCCCGTCTTGCTGGTTCACGGTCGAGAGGATGAGGTGGTTCCCTATGAGGCTTCTCAAAGACTGCTCAGTGAACTGAAAAGCGCTGAACAGGATGCAGAGCTTTGTGGGTTCGATGGCAGCCACACGATCCCGGGGGAATCAATCCCCCGGATGGCGCAGGCCGTCAGGGCCTGGTTTGGATTGAGCTGAGGCTGGTATCAAGCCGTTTCAGACAAAGGCGTATTCGTATTCCTCCATTTCCTCCCAGTCATCTGAGGACAGCTCAAGGCCCTCAAAGATGGTCTCCTCACCGACGGAGTCAACAATTGTCCTGAGTGATGGGAAGAGGAAGTGATTCTCCTCCGCATACTGAGCACTGAACAGGCCCTTCTCACCCCAGAAAAAGCGATCTGTGGTGTGCTCATTACGGCGCACATTGACGAGCGCTGGTGGAACCAGACCACCTTCGGCTATGTAGCGACGGGCAGCAGTGACAGGCTTGTGATCACCTGTCTCCAGATTGAAGGTGGAGACATGAGCAAGCACCCGTTGGCCTGCGAGTCTGCGTCGACTGATCCGTTTGCGCTTCTTGGACATGGACAAAAACTCCCGGCGGGGAGTGCGAAGGGGGGAGGGGAGGAAATGACAGCAAGAGGCGTCTTGGGGGAGCGCTCTGATGCCGTGAAGACGAAACGGACAAGCCGGTTTCGCCATCAAGCCGCGAGTACAAGCGAACACACGAATGTGCCATCGCCTGCGACTCACCTTGCAACCCGCCGGCCTAGCCGGCGGACAGCAGAAGAAACTTCAACCTCTGCTGTAGCCTTGGTTGCGAAAAGGCGCAACCACTGCTGGGTGGAGATTGAGCCGCAGCCTCGCGATCAGGCCTGCTTTTGGTTGACATCTAATCGTAGAGCGTTTCTCTAGCTTTTCAACGTCCACCTGCCTCCAATTCTTCCGGCTCGATTTGCGCACCACTCCCCATGCAGCTGTCTGACCGGTTTCTCAATCTGGTGCAGCAACAGCTTGATTGCTACGGGGATGAGCAGCGGCTGGCAAAGCTTGTGGTCTACATCGCCCGCAGCAGAGATCAGCAGGCACCCAGCCTGGAAGCTGTGGTTCTGTGGCCTGAGACGGGACACACACTGCCCCCTGTGGAAGCTGATCCTGAGCTGCGTGCGCCCTCTCCAGATCGACGCTGGTTCCCTCTTCAGGACGGCCAGAAACTTCTCGGCGTACTTCGTGCCGAACAGCTTGCCGGGCCTGGCTGGTCAGCACCACTGGAGCGTCGGCTTCAAGCCACCGCAGCCGCACTGACGGGATTCCTGAGCCTTGAGCTGGAACGCATCAAACTGCTTGGCACCCTTGATTCACAACGGGATCAGATCAAGCTGATGGTTCATCAGCTGCGCAATCCCCTGGCGGCGATCAGGACATACACACAACTCCTGCTCAGGCGACTTGGCTCCGACAGTGATCAGCAAACCCTGTTGGAGGGCCTGATGAGCGAACAGACTCAGCTGGATCGCTACATCTCCGCCCTCGATCAGATCGGCCAGATCAACCTGCCAACCCAGCCGAACAGTGGCGAGCGCCTGCTGCTGCCACCTCTTTTATGCCGGGCAGACAATCCCAGCATGAAAGACATTCTCAGCCCACTGATCGAGCGCGCCAAAGCCTCGGCATCCCTGCAGGGACGCCACTGGCAAGGCCCCTCCAAGTGGCCTGCATGGACGCAAACAGAGCGTCCCCAAAGCGATGGCGTGATCGCAGAAGTGGTTGCCAATCTGCTCGAAAATGCCTTTCGATACAGCAAAGCAGGCGCTCCGGTCGGCCTTCACCTCCTCGATCAAGGACTCTGCGTCTGGGATGGCGGCACGCCGATCCCCAGGGAAGAGCGCGAACAGATCTTCAGCAGAGGGATGCGGGGCAAGAGCAGTGAGAATCTCCCCGGCAGCGGCCTGGGCCTGACCCTTGGTCGCCAGCTCAGCGAACAACTTGGTGGTTCCCTGCAACTGACGTTCTCCCCGGCTGCACTCGACGCGAACTATCCGGATGCCGGGAATGTTTTCAGCCTGTTGATCCCTGCCACAACAGAGACAGAAGCAACAGGGTGATGGTTTCAGTCAGAACCATTGAGGCGCCATAGGAATCACCGCTGTGGCCGCCGAGTCGAATCCCCAGCCATTGAGGCACGACAAGGGTTGGGATCACACCGCAGCCGATCCCTGCAAGCAGAACCAACTTGTGGGATTCCGGCAACGGCAGGGACAGCACCACCAGCAAGGCTGACAGCAGCACCAACGCTGCCGGTAAACAGTCCCAGAATCCCCTGCCATGCCTGCAATGGAAGGATGCCGTGCCATCCCGTTGGCGCAGATAGGGGAAGCGAGCGATCGCCCAGAGGGGCGCACAACGGCTCCAGAAGCCAGCGATCATCAACGCCAAAGGGGCCATCCCATCGAGTCTGA
>DASCPR010000149.1:0-2966 GCA_036012625.1 Prochlorococcaceae cyanobacterium Fu_MAG_50 | reverse complement strand
TCATAGCCCAGGGCCGCGAGGGTGGACTGAAGCTCCTGCAAGCCAGCCGGGGCAAGGGGCAGGCTGTCCGCACCGCCGCTTTCAACCAGGGAAAGGCCGGGCTCACCGCCGCTGAGCCCGGCAAGCTTGGTACGCAATTCCACGGCCAGACGCTCGGCTGTGCGTTTGCCCACCCCCTGGGCAGAGCAGAGCTTGCGCAGATCTCCCTGGACGATGGCCTCAATCAGTTCATCAACCGTGCATTTCTCCAGCAGGGCCATCGCCATCTGCGGACCAACACCGCTGACGGCAATCAGGGTGCGGAACAAATCCCGTTCCCGTCGCGCAGGAAAACCGAAGAGACTCGCCCCATCTTCTCTGTGCACCTGATGCACCCATACGGTGAGGCTCTCCTCCGCCCCCAAGCCGCTGAGATGGCGAGGTGTCAGCTGAACTTCATAGCCCACACCAGCGCAGCCGATAATCAAACCCTGGCGGTTTCCCTGCTGCCAGGCCTCAATACTCTGCCCTTGCAGCCAGCCGATCATGGAGTTGCTCGTGATGAACCCCATGCTGCCTGATACGTCGAGCCCCCTGCTGTCCCTCGTGGCTCTGCGGCGTTGGTGGCAGCGCGCCCTGGGGATGCTGATGGTGGTGGTGCTCTCCCTGACCCTCAGTGCCTGTGACAGCTTTCAGAAACCGCCCCGTGCGGTGGTTCTGCAGGCCCTCAGTCTGCAGATTCAACTGACCCAAACCGCCATTGCCCAGTCCTTGGATCTCGAGCCCATCGGCTCGCCGGATGTGAGTCGGGTGCGAATCAAACAGCGCCAAGCCCTCAATCTCGGCGACCAGAAGGGGCTGCGTTTGACGGGGCGTTTTGATTGGCAGCTCCCCGGTGATCAGGTCAGTGTTGACAGCCCCTTTGAGCTCTTCCTTGAAGAGGGTGAGCTGGGCCAGAGCTGGCGCCTCGCCCAACCGATCGGCTCCGCTGATGGTGTTGCTCAGGACTGGACCACCTATCCCCTTGCCATTGATGTCAGCTGACGATCAATGCGCGCTGACGAGCACTCGATCACCAGGGCCTGGTTTCAGCTGTTCTCAGGCTTTTGCTTCAGGGGTTGCTACTGAGGTTGCTTGGCACTGAGGTTGCTTGGCACTGAGGTTGCTTGGCACTGAGGTTGCTTGGCACTGAGACTGATCAAGGTCGCCCCGAGCACGCAGAGGGCCCCCATGGCCATCCAGCCATCGACGGGTTCAGCGAAGATGATCACCCCCAGAATCGAAGCGAACAACACCTGGACGTAATTGATCGATGAGGCCTGTGCCGCTGGCAACAGCTTCAGTCCCTTTGTCAGCCACACCTGTCCCAGCTGGGTGAACACCCCCACCCCCAGCAGCAGGATCCATTCGATCCCCAGGGGCCAGACCACCTGGTTCCAGAGCAACGGCAGGGTCACAGGGATCGACACCAGCGGGAAATAAAACACAATCACCATCGGGTGTTCATTGCGGGAGAGTGCCCGCACGCTCACGTAGGCAAGGGCTGTGAACAGGGCCCCCCCCAAGGCGATCAGAACGATGCTCAGAGGTAGCCCTGCCACCCCTGCACCGATCCATTCGGGCTGCACCACCAGGGTGATGCCCAGCCAGCCCAGCAGCACGGCCAGGCCGATCCGCCGCCTGATGCGTTCGCCGAGCAGCAGCCAGGCCGCCAGGGCCGTGAAGGTTGGATAGGTGTACTGGAGCACCGTGGCTGCGGCCAGGGGCAGATTCGAGATGGCCTCGAAGAAGAACAGCAGCGCCACCGTGCCCAGCAGCCCTCGCACCAGCAGCAGCCCCCGGCGCTCCCCCCAGGCAGAGATGCCGAGGCTCTGCAGGCTGATCAGCGTCAGCACGATGCTGATCAGCGAGCGCACAAACACGATTTCACTCACTGGCAGGCGTCCGCCCAGCTGTTTGACGCAGACGGTCATCAGGCTGAAAGCCAGGCAGCTGCTGACAAGCATGCGGCAACCTCGGCCTACCTCAGTGGCCCCCTCGATCCATGGGGGCCAGGGTGATGACATTGATGGGCTCAGCTGCCTTCTGCCTCAGTCTGGACCGAGCACCTTAATGGCCCCACAATGGTGTGATGTCTGTCCCCCGTCTTCATCCACGCACGATCGAGGCCGTCAAGGAGCGGGCCGACATTGTTGATGTGGTGGGTGAGCACGTCGTGCTCAAGAAGAAAGGGCGGGAATTCGTTGGCATCTGCCCGTTCCACGACGACAGCAAACCGTCGATGACGGTGTCTCCGGCCAAGCAGTTCTATTACTGCTTCTCCTGTGGAGCCGGTGGGAACTCGATCAAGTTCCTGATGGAGTTCCAGCGCCAGAGTTTCGGCGATGTGGTGCTGGAACTGGCCCGCAAGTATCAGCTGCCCATCGAGACGATGGATGGCCCCCAGGAGGAGAGGCTGCGGCAGCAGCTCTCGATGCGGGACAAACTCCACCGTGCCCTCTCCCTGGCCAGTGGTTGGTTCCGCAGCCAGTTGAGGAGTGCAGAGGGGGCTGTGGCCCTCTCCTATCTCAAGGACAAGCGAGGCCTGAGTTCATCCACTCTGGAGGCCTTTGAACTCGGCTATGCCCCAGAGCAGTGGGATGGTCTGTTGAAGCATCTGCAGCAGGTGGAGGGGCTGGCGCCTGAGCTGCTGGAGGCGGCCGGTCTGGTGGTGCCCCGCAAGGGGGGCGATGGCTTCTATGACCGATTCCGTGATCGGGTGATGGTGCCGATCCATGACCGTCAGGGGCGGGTGATCGGTTTCGGCGGTCGCAGCCTCGATGGTGGTGAACCCAAATATCTCAATTCGCCGGAAACCGAGGTGTTCGAGAAGGGCAAGCACCTTTATGGCCTCGATCGGGCGGCCTCGGCCATCCGCAAGCACGACCGGGCGGTGGTGGTGGAGGGCTATTTCGATGTCATCGCTCTGCATGCGGCAGGGATCACCA
>DASCPR010000148.1:0-1702 GCA_036012625.1 Prochlorococcaceae cyanobacterium Fu_MAG_50 | reverse complement strand
CGACCGCAAGGTCTGAGCATTGGTTCCGCCGCGACTCTGCTTGAGAAGTATTGGCAAAGGGATGGCCGGCTCCTGGTGGTGGGCGCAGTCGGTGCCGTGACGCGTCTGGTTGCTCCTTTACTGACAAGCAAGCTGGAGGACCCAGCCGTCCTTGTGCTTGATGCACGGGGAGATCAGATCATCCCCCTACTGGGCGGTCACCAGGCTGGTGCAGAGGAGTTTGCCCTGGCCCTGGCCGCTGATCTCGGTGGCACTGCCGTGCTGACCGGGGACTGTGCAAATCAGGGACGACTGGCTCTGGATCTGTTCGGGCATGCCTGGGGGTGGCAGCGGAGTGGAGCGCCAGAAGACTGGCATCAGCTGATGCTGCGTCAGGCCCAGGGATCGTTGATCCAAGCAAGGCAGGAGTCGGGCAGCACGCTCTGGAGAGGCACCTCTGCAGCAAGGAAAAGTCTTGCCGAAAGTTCAGAGGAGCCTCAACAAGAAGCGATCCATCTCCACATCGGCCCAGAGCTCAACAGCCTGTGCTGCTGGCATCCCCCATCCCTCTGGATTGGCTTGGGCTGCGAACGCAACACAAGCCTGAGCCTGCTGGAGCGGGCCCTGGCAAACAGCCTTGCGCAAGCTCACTTGGCTGAGCAGGCCGTGGCCGGTCTAGCCAGCATTGAGCAGAAATCCGATGAGCCCGCGCTGATCGCCCTGGCGCAAAAGCGAGGTTGGCCACTGCGTTTCTTCAAAGCTGAAGCCCTCAACAGCGTCTCTGTGCCCACACCCTCATCGGTCGTGGCCAAGGAGATGGGAACAGCCTCTGTGGCAGAAGCCTCAGCATTGCTGGCCTCAGGAGAGGCCGGCAAGCTGCTGAGCCACAAACAAATCTGTAAGCCAACGCCGCAGGAACGGGGTGCCGTCACCATCGCGATTGCCGCAGCCAGCGAACCCTTTGCCCCAGGCCAGGGAGAACTTCACCTGGTGGGGAGCGGACCTGGTGATCTCGCCTTGCTGACACCGGATGCCCGCAACGCCCTGGCTCGCTCTGTTGCCTGGGTTGGCTATGGCCTCTATCTCGATCTGCTGGAACCACTGAGACGACCGGATCAGGCGCGGCTGAGTGGTGAGCTCACCCGTGAAAAAGACCGTTGCCTGCAAGCCCTGAAGCTGGCTCAGCAGGGAGCTCGTGTTGCCCTGATCTCCTCAGGGGACAGCGGCATCTATGGCATGGCGGGCCTTGCGCTGGAACTCTGGCTGAACGAGCTCCCCCAGGCCCGTCCACACTTTCAGGTTCATCCAGGTGTCTCCGCCCTGCAGCTGGCCGCAGCGAGAGTCGGCGCACCACTGATGCATGACTTCTGCACCGTCAGCCTCAGTGACCGACTCACCCCCTGGCCGACGATTGCATCCCGGCTGCGTGCTGCCGCAACAGGAGATTTCGTGGTGGCCCTTTACAACCCACGCTCCAAGGATCGTGACTGGCAACTGCAACACGCACTGAAGGTTTTTCTGGAGCACCGCCCTCCCACAACACCCGTGGCCCTGGCACGTCAGCTCGGGCGACGGGATGAGCATGTTGAAGTGCATACCCTTGTCAGCATCCCGATCGAGAACGTGGACATGCTGAGCCTGGTCTTGATCGGCAACTCCAGCACATCCCATAAAGATGGGCGCATGGTGACACCGCGGGGATATCCAGGGGCTGAACTGAGCT
>DASCPR010000147.1:0-1743 GCA_036012625.1 Prochlorococcaceae cyanobacterium Fu_MAG_50 | reverse complement strand
TCCTTTTCAGGTGGTGCCATCCCCAGTGCACTGATGTCCAAAGCCATCTTTGCGGCACCAAGGAACATCCACTGGGGCAGCAGCCCTGAACGCAGTACAGAACCCTGAAATCTTTTTTGCAGGCCGGAGGGGCCTTCCTCGAGAGCTTGAGCGGAGCTGTTGCTGACGTGATCGTGAACCACCGCTTCCAGCAGGGTTTCTGTATCAATGAGCAGCAACTGATCACCACAAGCGATCAGGTTCTCGTAATGGCAATCGGTGCAACCAAGCAGATGCAAGAGCGCGGTCAGCCGACCTGCATTGCAATAGAAGCGTTGCAGCTCTTCGTCGTTCGTGCAGAGACGATGGGGCACATATTCCATGTAGCCGTAGCCATGACCGGTATGAATGGCGAGGGTTTGCAGTGGTGGAAGATCACTTTTGGCATTGAGCTCCTTGAGCACGGCCTGATAAGCCGCATCCACTCCCATGTCTTTGGGTTTGTAAACCACCTGCATCGATTCCTCTGCAGCTGCAGCCATATCGGCGACAGCAAAGCTCAGGATGGCTACGGCACGGCCACCACGATGGGGATCACTCAACCCCTGTTTCACAACTTGCAGAGCCTGTCCCGACGGAATCGCAAACACCTTCTCGAGCACGCTGCGATCCCCACAGACCCTCTGCAGCATGTCGATGCTGCTTTGAAGCCAAAGCACAAAAACTGTGCCGATGAAGCGCCCCAATGCAGGGAATTCGCTCAACAAGGCGTTAAGGCCATCACGACGATGGCGTTGGATGAAGGCCTCGTAGTGTTCGCGCATGGGGGGGCCGCAGCCATCCCCCGAGGCACCAAGGTGTGCCAACAGCATCTTGCCAGGACTGCGATCGGCGCTGAAGGTCTCCCATAACGCCTGTTCAGCGATGGAACAGAGTCGTTCCAACAAGCTGTCGGCCAATTGGCCATACACAGAGGCGTCCACGGCCTCGATGCCTGGCCAGGCAGCAAGCTTCTGCTCCAGACGTTCAGCCCCGTGGCAACGAATGGGCCACCAGAGATCCACAAAGGCGCGCTGTCCATGTGCCGGTCCCTCGTTAAGCAAGGGATGCTGCCAAGACCTCTGCAGCACTCCACAGCAATCTTGCAGCGCCTGCTGCCAGCTGGCCTCAGCCCCTTCATCTGCAGAGACGTCTGACTTCAACCATTGCTCTAGTTCAGGCTCACTCAGGCCATCCCAGGCAAGTCTGCGATCAAGCTTGTGAGGCTCATCTGGTGCAATTGCATCAAGCCATTGCTCTTGCCAGGATGTTCTCAAGTTCAAAAGAATATGCTATACCAATCCTAGTCTTGACATCGTTGACTTGCACCCAATTATTACAGATAGCGCCTCTAGACAATCCAGAGGCGAGTCAGCCGAAAACAAAACTTCGCCAGCCATTCCCAGGCACCAACTTGATAACGATGTGGGACATTGATGGCTGACTTTGACGGATTGAGCCAGGGCTTTGGTTAGATGAGACCAGAGGAAGCTTTAGCCATCTGGGAACATTTCTTTGCAGCGACGGTGGAGTTCGGCACGATCCAATTTGCCAACCGGATTTCTTGGTAGGGCTTCAACAAGAAGCCACTCATCAGGAACTTTGTAATCGGCAATGTGATTCCTGGCCCATTCCTCCAGCGACTTGATCTCAATTGTGCCTGCGTCTTCAGTTTCTACAAACGCCACGACTCTTTGACCATGAATTCCTGATGGCGTTCCGATG
>DASCPR010000146.1:0-2444 GCA_036012625.1 Prochlorococcaceae cyanobacterium Fu_MAG_50 | reverse complement strand
CTGTTGTGAATGATACATCTCGGATTAAAGGCTATTGATTATTGCCGATCTCTTGAGCCATTCCTCTGTTGATTTGGGTTGTTGTGTTGGCAATGATTGTCATTGAGCTGGATGGTGTTGGGCTACTTGGGTTGGCTCTATCGTTTTGGCCAGTATATTTTTGTTTCGACTAGGGCATCGATGTCAGCGTCGTCAGCTCTGCTGAGGCCTGGAGGTAAACCCTCAAGCTTTGATGCCTTTTGGGTTGACAGAGTCTGATTGGTCAATCGGGTGTATATCTCATATGCAGACTGTGTTATTTCAGATGAACGGCCTTGTCGTGGATGGGCTGTATTGTTGCAGATAGGCTGTGTGATTGCAGTCTGGCTTGCTTGATCTTCGCGGCTGGTCAGGGTGTTGTGATTCTTGGCTGTTTGAATCATGTGTGTTTGAACCAGGTTGTGTTGAGCGAATCCTTGCCAGGATTTGTGGCGCTTTTTTAAATCAGCTTCTGGCTGGTTAAGAGCTTCTTTTTGCCTGCAAACAGCTTGCCTGCAAGGTTGTGTACCGAGATTGACTGCCTGGATTCAGCTGATTGGCGGGGCAATGGAATAATTTTGGCTGCAGTTTTATGCTTCTGTTTGCATCCTGGTAGGATTCTTTCCATGGAATGCTAAGCCTTCGCCTCGGCTGAATGGGCGGCTTGGTTGTATGTGAGTCTTGGTACTCATGAGGATTTGTCTGCTGAGGATCCAATCGCGAAACAACACCTTTGCCTTGAGTTGATGCTTTTTATCCCTTATCACATGGCTTGAGCTGATTCTGCTCAGGTGCGGACGGCGGCAACGACCTGGGAGATTGGCTCATGGTCTGCCCTTTATCTTGGCGACAGGCATTCTTCCCAAACCGGCCCATGATCGTGCTCAAGATCTCCAATGCTTCCGAGGTGGTGGCGTCCAAGGTTGGTCGCTTCCTTGAAAGGCTCACACCTGATGGCATCGACAACACGACTGTCGAGGATCAGGTGATCAAGAAATTGATTGAGAATCTTGCTGCCGAGGGCCTCAAGGGGGAGATTGCCGCCGTAAAGGGGCTTGACCTTCGCCAACAGGAGCTCTCCATACAAGGCAGCCTCAAGGTGAGGCGCCACGAAAACTTCTGAGGCCAGTCTGATCGGCGAGTCCCTTACTCCATTGATCACAAGCCGCCGCAATCCCTTGGTGCGGCGGCTCAAGGCCTTGGTCACACGCCGTGGCAGAGAGGAGCAGCAATTGCTGCTTCTTGAGGGAACTCACCTTCTGCAGGAGGCTTTGAGCTGCCGCCAGCTTTCGGGGCAGATTGCGTCTGCCCTGGCCCTGGAGCTGGTTGCGACGAGGGAGTGGCTGGACAGGCATCCTGAGCTGCTCGATCGTCTGCCTGCTGAGACTGTTCTGCATCAGGTCAGCCCAGAGGTGCTTTCCGCAGCACTCACCACCGTCAATCCCGATGGCGTCGCAACACTGCTTCCCCTTGCTGCCCTGCCACCGCCGGTCTCAGGGGCCACTCTGCTGCTTGCCCTTGATCGATTGCAGGATCCCGGCAACCTCGGCTCCTTGTTCAGATCCTCACTGGCAGCAGGGGTTGATGGCCTATGGATGGCTTCAGGGGCGGATCCCCTTGCCCCGAAGGTGCTCAGATCTTCAGCCGGCAGCGTTCTTCATCTCCCCTATCAGCGTTTCGGACCGTCGGAGCAGGATGGCGTTGCGCAACTGGCCGCCAAGCTCCAGGAAGCGGCGATCCAGGGCATGCAGGTGGTTGCCACCCTGGTGCCAGATGCTGCCGGCATTGACGCCACCCCTCCTTACTGGGAGCTCGACTGGCGGCAGCCCACGGTCCTGGTGCTCGGCAATGAGGGCGCTGGCATTCATCCAAGTCTGCAGGCCTGCTGTACCCATGGCGTCACCTTGCCCCACAGCCCTGCTGTGGAATCCCTGAATGTGGCTGCTGCAGCTGTGCCCCTGCTATTGGAGCGCCGAAGAGTCAAAATGACGGCTCCATTGCAGCAGTCCGGGTGAGCGAAAGCAGTTTCGACTTTGATGTGATTGTGATCGGCGCAGGCTATGGCGGATTTGATGCTGCCAAACACGCTGCTGATCATGGACTCAAGGTGGCGATTGTCGAATCCCGTGAAATGGGTGGCACCTGTGTGAATCGTGGTTGTGTGCCTTCCAAGGCTTTGCTGGCTGCCAGCGGCAGGGTGCGTGAGCTCGCTGATGCGGAACATCTCAAGGCTTTTGGTATTCATGCCGCACCGATTCGTTTTGAACGTCAGAAGATCGCTGATCACGCCAATCAGTTGGTGTCCACGATTCGTAGCAATCTGACCAAGGCCCTGGAGAGGGCTGGGGTCACGATCCTCAGAGGCAAGGGGCGACTGGAGGGCAGACAGCGGGTTGGGCTGAGGGAGCCCAATGGTGTGGATCGGC
>DASCPR010000145.1:0-6146 GCA_036012625.1 Prochlorococcaceae cyanobacterium Fu_MAG_50 | reverse complement strand
GGCCGTTCAGTTAAGGCGCAGACTTGTTTAAATCGATTCAAATTCTCGTCGTGCCTTGCAGCCTTCGAGGAAGCGGTTCCAGGTCTTTGGCCATTTCCAGCGAACGATCAGAGCCAGGTAGAACAGGTAGGCCATCCCTTCCACGGGATGCTTGATCGTTGAAAGCAAGGAAAGCACCGGTTCGGCTGGGGAGGCCATGGAAGACAGGGTTTGATTCCTCTTGATAGACAGGAATCCCTCGCTTGCCCAGGAACTGTTTCCAAGCTTCGCAACTTCTGGTGTTTGACCTGGTTCGCCTGCCGCAACTCAGCTGCAGAGTCGAGCTGCAGAGTCGAGAAGCAGCCTTCAGCCCCTGGCTCAACTCAGCGAACCATCAGCACAACAGCGCCTCACCCCAGCTCTCGATCCCAGCTCCCGATCCCAACACCAACACCAACCCCAACACCAACGCCAACACTGATTGCTGAATTAGACGGCTGTTGATCGACCCACCAGAAGAGCCAAGCAAAAGTGTTTGCAGCTGGGGGCAGGCCCTGGAGAGGCCTTTTTGCTTTTTTTTGCCGTTTTCAGCTTGTTTGATCAACTGAATCCCCAATCCACCAGCCGAAACATTGTCTCTCACGGGTTTTATTTGATCAGCCTGGAGGCCTTCTTCCCCCGCCAGCCACGGGCTTTTCATCGCTACCCTATGAGCGGTTTTGAGCGTTCGGGAGGATCTTCTGGATCAGGTCTGCATTCACCCAGCGGATCACACCACTGTCAACATCTGCCACCTGGCATTGGTTGAAGAGCAGAGGGTCTCGAGCGCCACCGTCGCAGTAGAGCACTTCTCCCATCCACCAGTCCTCCTCCTGCTTGGCAGCACTGAACAGCTCAGGCAGCTTGGCCACGATCACGATCATCCCTGGCTTCACGTCCAGGAACACAGGACGCTCGTCGGACACGGCCGGCAGAACTGCAGAACAACTGTTCTACTCCAGACTCTTTCGCTGCGCCCATGTCATCCCGATTACCCCCGCAATTCCTGCGTCGAATTCTCTTGTTCGATGTTGTGCTGGCCTTGGTCTGCATCGGCCTCTCCCTGATCAACGAGGCCCAGCTCTGGAGTGTGTTCTGGGGTATCAGCGCCCTGGGGTTGGTGCTCAATGGCCTGGTGGTGAGAATCCTTGAAGACAAATACGAAGAGGAGGCCTGAGCTGTTGTGCTGATGGCGTGATTGCCCTGGAGCAACAGATCAAAGCAGGCAGAATTGACAAGACCTTGCACATCTTTGCGCAAGCAACATCGGCTGCAGATCGTTAGCAGATGTTTTTAAAACCTTCCGCTATCTGTACAGACCAATTGCCCTCTGATCCCTGTGACCTTATTCGGCGAGTGGTAACCCACTGCCGTCATCCCAATCAATGAGCCAGGCAAAAACAAACTTTGGGGTTGTCGAGGGCAGGCAAAGGCTGAGCTCAGCAGACCATTGCGGCCGCCATGTCTGCTCGAAATGGCATTAGAAGAACAATGCTGACTTCTCTGCGGCTTCCCTGGGGAGTTCTCTGGGAGGTGCTCTGGGGCTTGCTTATGGAGCGAAAGGGACGTGTGTGCGCGACGCAAAGCGTGTTAACAGGTTCACAAGCTGCTTGATTCAGGCCCAGCCTCTCGGCTTGTCAGGTTCGCAGACGTGCTTAGAGGTTCTGCAGAGTTCGCCCTCAACAGCCAGGGCTTGCTTCGCGAGACCCTGCACTTAGCCCCATGGGTGCTTTGTTGAGCCTGCCAGGAGCAGTCGATGGCGGCGCTGCCGACAACGATCACATCCCAATGCATTACTGGATATAGGCAAGGGTTTGTTTTGCTGGAAATAGAAAGGAATATGCGTGGAACCTTTGTTAATCTTGGATTGTCGGCAAATAAGATTACGCAGCTTCGATTGTATTCAAGTCACATTGACCAGCTTGAGGCTGAATATGCTGTTTTCACATATGCCGGCAACACAATGGACATGACGAACCACAACTTTGGCTCGTATCTTATGATTGGCTCTATCGGTACATTATTGCTTGCCTCAATCATCTATGGCGTCTATTCCACTTTTGGCGCAGGCTCTGCAAAGCTAACGGATCAGATGGAGGAACATGCAAGACTTCATGATCTAGGTATTGCCCATACGCATAAAGGCAATGCAATGGCAATTGCACATAAAAACTCTGGAGATCACAAGCATGATGCTGTTAGCATCTGAAATTTGCATTTTGCTGATATCAATCATGCATGATGCAGAACATAAATGATCACCAGGAACACAGTGCTCCCCGCTTCCTGCGCCTTGCTCAGGTCATGGCAATGACTGGAGTTGGCAAGACCTTTATCTACTCCCATATGGAGAAAGGTACGTTCCCAAAGCAGATTCAGCTGAGTGAACGGTCTGTGGTCTGGTCGGAGAAGGACATTGTCGAATGGATGCAAGCGAAAATACAAAGTCGATAAGGCCTTTTAAGCGGAAATCCTCTTGGCCAAGTCTGCTCAGCTTGCGGGCGGCGGGGTGAGCAGCTGCGCCTTTCCGTATCAACGATCACGATGCTTCTCAAAATGTCCTGAACTTCGCTGACTGGTTGTTTCAAGTCACAAAAAAATTGTGATTTTTGTTGCCGCACCCCTGCTTTCTGGTTGTTAAATGGGTGGCTGGCTGTGAAGACAGCACCAGCCGCTGACGTTGTTCAACCAGGTATAGTAGGCCTTCTGTCACGGCACCAGGCAACCAGCTTCGATGAACAAACAGGAAATGCTTGATGTGGTTAATGAAGTGATTGATGATGCAAATAGAAAGGTTAAAGATCAAGAAGAGTTGATAGAACGTCTGCGAGAAGAGCGAAAGGCGATCCTGATTGGTGCTTGTATACTTATTTTTATTCTTCTAATCGTCTGAACGGGAATAGATTCAATTAACGTTATCGCTGTGGCTTGCTCGGCTAAGACGACGGCAAGATCTATTGCAGATATCGGCTAACCATGCAACATATAGAGGGCGATCTTGCGATCGAATGGTGATAGTTGGATGCACCAATCGTTGCTGGCCCATCTGTTGATGTAGGCCTGGCCACTGGGCAGCGAAACCCATCGCATCGCCTTTTGTGATGGGCTGGCTTGTCTCGCTTAATCTGCCAAGATACTTGTGGGGCTCAATGCTTGTTTCGGCAGTACGAATGATGCTGTTCGCAGCTTTCACGTCACTGCTTTCGCGGCACTTCTTTCACGGCAATTCTTTCACGGCACAGCTTTCGCGTCAATGCTTTCACGGCAATTCTTTCGCAGCACTGGCATAACCTCAGAACCAAGCCTGTTTAATCATATGCCTGGCCAGAGAGCATGGCCAGGTCACTTGATTCAAATGATTGATGGCACAGGCACATCTCGCTTCTGTTGAATCGTGATATCAAGCAGACAACGGGTCATGCTGATTATTCTGCTTTGCCAGAGGGCTAATGATTTGCTCTTAGTAATATCTTGAAGTGAAAATGCGCTGTAAATCTGTAATTCAAAGCCACTAGGCCCGATCAACAGCTAAATGAATAGAATAGCTTTCGGCAGATCGAATGAATGAGTCCAAGCCTGAGTCAATGATTAAGTCTGGGCAGGTCAATACCACTCCTCGATCTGTAGATGGTTCGGTCCTGCCGTTTCCAGCAAGACCCCGTGGAAGCGTTGCTGCGGTGACGATGCAGGACTCAACTTACAACCCCAGGCCGGCACCAAAACATCTGCCAGATGATGCTCCCAATATTCTGATTGTGTTGATTGATGATGTTGGGCCTGCAGTCTCAGACACCTTTGGTGGTGAGGTTCACACGCCAACATTGTCATCGGTTCATGAAACGGGAGTCAGCTTCAATCGTTTTCACACCACCGCGATGTGTTCGCCGACGCGGGCCTCACTGCTGACAGGTCGTAATCACACCCATGTCTGCAGCGGCCAGATCGCTGAGCTTGCCAATGACTGGGACGGCTATTCCGGCGAGATTCCCAAGACATGCGCGCTGCAGGCAGATGTTTTGCGTCATTACGGTTACTCCACCGCAGCCTTTGGCAAATGGCACAACACTCCAATTACAGAAACAACGGCAGCAGGTCCTTTCCATAACTGGCCATCAGAAATCGGCTTTGAATACTTCTACGGATTCCTTGCCGGTGAAGCATCGCAATATGAGCCCAACCTGGTTCGCAACACGACGGTGGTGCTTCCTCCGAAAAGGCCAGAAGACGGCTACCACCTCAGCGAAGACCTTGCTGATGATGCCATCCACTGGTTGCAGACACACAAAGCCGTTCATCCGAAAAAGCCCTTCTACATGTACTGGGCTTCCGGGGCCTTGCATGGTCCACATCACGTCCACCACGACTGGGCAGATAAATACAAAGGCAAATTTGATGATGGCTGGGATAGCTACAGAGAGCGCAGCTTTCAGCGCGCCAAACAGATGGGCTGGATCCCCGAGAACGCGCAGCTGACACCACGCCATCCAAAGATGAGTTCCTGGGAAGACATCCCAGAAGCAGAGAAGCCCTTCCAGGCCAGGTTGATGGAAGTGTTGGCCGGTTTTGCAGAACACACCGATGCCCAGGTCGGTCGGATCCTCAGCGAACTTGAGCGACTCGGCTACGAGGAGAACACACTTGTTGTCTACATCTGGGGAGACAATGGCTCATCAGGGGAGGGGCAGGAAGGCACCATCAGCGAACTGCTGGCCCAGAACGGCATACCCACGACAACCGCCCAACAGATTGAAACCCTCAACACACTGGGTGGTCTCGATGTACTCGGCACATCACTTGTCGACAACATGTATCACGCCGGTTGGGCCTGGGCAGGCAGTAGTCCTTATCAGGGCCTGAAGCTGATGGGCTCCTACTTAGGCGGTACGCGCAATCCCATGTCGATGAAATGGCCGGCAAAAATCAAGCCGGATACAAGACCCCGCCCTCAGTTCCACCATGTCAATGATCTGGTGCCAACGATCTACGAGCTGATCGGGATCACGCCGCCATGTTTTGTCGGTGGCGTGCCTCAGGACAACATCGACGGAACAAGCTTTGCCTACGCCCTCGATGATCCAGCTTCCCCTGGCCAACTGCACACCCAATTCTTCGAGATCATGGGTTCTCGCTCGATTTATCACAAGGGCTGGATGGCCTCGGCTGTTGGTCCCCGTCTGCCTTGGGTGAAAGGCGTTGATCCTGCGATCCTGCAATGGTCTCCTGAACAAGACACCTGGGAGCTCTATAACCTGGAGGAGGACTGGAGCCAGTCCACTGATTTGGCATCATCCATGCCAGAGAAGCTGGAGTCGATGAAGAACCTCTACCTTGTGGAGGCAACAAAATACAAATCACTCCCTGTTGGTGGTGGGCTTTGGATTCCGGTGTTGCACCCCGAATTGGGCATTGGGCCAGAGGAAACGGAATGGCTGCTTCCCGGCGATTTCGTCAGGATGCCTGAGGGAAGTGCCCCGAAGCTTGGCAAAACCAACAATCTGGTGACGATCAAGGCAGAACTGCCAACAGATGCAAGTGGAGTTCTTTACAAGTTAGGCGCCAATTCAGGGGGGCTCACGTTGTTCATGGACAACGGCATGCTGATTTATGAATACAACTTATTTATCCTCTCGCGCACTCAAATTCGCTCCAGCGAGAAACTAGCCAGTGGCCCGGCAATCATTGAGGTTGAGACCTGTCATATGGATGAGAAACCGGCTGGACCATTGGCTGTAACGATACGCCTGAATGGTAACGAGCTCTGCTCCGGCACTGTTCCCGTGGCGGCTCCGTTGCTCTTTACTGCTAACGATTGTCTTGATATCGGTCAAGCCTTGGGATCCCCTGTGTCCCTTGACTATCGCGAGCGTGCTCCATTCAAGTTCAACGGCACAATCGATCAGGTCCATATACGCTATCTCTGAAACCTGAGCCAACACTGATCTCCAGGGTCTCCGCTTCAGTGAAGAGGCCCTCTTGATCAAGGCTCCTGCTGGTTTATTCCTCCGTTCAGGACATCACCTGCCATTTTTTTGTTAATGGTTTGCGGCTTTGGCCTTAATGTTCATAGCCTGAATGTTTTGGCCTGAATCTTGTTCTCTTGGTTTGAGCTGCTTTGATTGCGGAGACCT